>JAZKBU010000004.1:0-300000 GCA_040388375.1 Bacteroidota bacterium
CACGTTTTAAACCTGGTGAGGTAAAAGTATAAGTAAAGTGGTTTTTGTATTTAGCCGTATCAATATAACCTGCATAAACACCTGCTGTAGTACGGTTGTAACCAGGGTATAATGGGTTTTCATCAGGTAAGTTCCAAAACACACGGCTTTGAAAACTTGAAGTATTTAATATAGTTTGTGGACTGTTAATCCAAACGGTATCAGGTGTATAGAAATTAGCAATAGGAGGTAGTAAATTATTTGCACCAACGCCCGGTATCATATCTACTCCAAAATTAAATAAATTTGCATCCTGACCAGAATAAGCCATGGTACAACCACTTACATTCCAAGTTCTTCTGAAGCCAGATTTTGAAACATTAGTAACTGTAAATGCCCCTGAATTGGTAGAACAAATAGTAATTTCAATTACTAAACTTTGAGCCGGGTCATAAACAAATGGTGTTTGTAAGGTAATGGACATCCAACCGGCAGCATCAGATGAAGCCGTGAGTGTGGCTGCAGTATAAACATTTGTTAATCCTGTAACAATGGAAGAAGCAGGCAATGTTGTTGCTGCTGTTTGCCCCATATTAATGGTTACACCGGTAAAATTAGAAGTATTGCTTGCAGTACCCTGAAAATACAATGTTGTTATTCTACCTATATAGGCTCCTGTTAATTCACCGGGAGCAACCAGAGATTGCATTGATTTTCCGGCAGTACCCCAGTTAAAAGGAAAGGAATTACTAGGTGCATTTATATTCCCAGTGTAAAAGGTTGGTTGAGCACTGATTTTGCTTGCTATAGCAAGCAAAAATAAAATCAGTAATAAGTGTACGTGTTTATTCATATTATTCTTAATTTATTATTTTATAGTTAATTAAATGCAATTTGGTAATAAATTATTAATTTATTAAACTCTAATACGAAAAAAAATGCTATTGGTTTGTAAATGTATTTAATTTTATAGATTAATGTTAATATTGAAGCAAATTATAATTTTAGCATGAACTCTATTAAACAGCACTTTGAAGAAGCTTCTCATATTTTAACACAATTTTTAAATAATGATTCCAATTTTGAAGCTATAGAAAAAGCTGGGCAATTAATGGTAGATGCGGTTAAAAATGACGGTAAAATTTTAAGTTGTGGCAATGGAGGCAGTATGTGCGATGCCATGCACTTTGCAGAGGAATTAACCGGTAAATATAGAAATGACAGGCCTGCTATTGGGGCTATTTCTATGAGTGACGTGAGCCACATGGCTTGTGTGGGAAATGATTACGGTTACGATTACGTTTTTAGCAGATACCTCGAAGCCGTTGGCCGCAAAGGGGATGTACTTTTGGCTATTTCCAGCAGTGGTAATTCTACTAACGTAATTAAAGCCATGGAGGTGGCAAAACAAAAAGGTATTAAAATAGTAGGACTAACGGGTAAAGACGGTGGCAAAATGGCTGGCTTATGCGATGTAGAAATAAGAGCGCCACACAGCCCGTATGCTGACAGAGCCCAGGAAATTCATATTAAAATTATTCATTCGCTGATTGACTATATCGAAAATCACGTTTAGTCTCTGCTAAAAATAAAAATATTACTTCCGTCAAAGCAATAAATATATTCTTTGCTTACAAAAGCCCATTGGGTTTTATAACTGTAACTAAAACTAAAGGAGTTTTTCACTATGCCTATTTTTAAATCAATCATGTTAACATGATTGGCTGAAGTATGAAATAAATATTCAGTACCTAACTGCAGTGTAGTGGCATTATTTACTTTTAGTGTGCGGGTATAGGAAGCAAACACATCAAAAAATAAGATAACACTATCGTTGGACAAGATTACCTGCTTACCATTATCGGCTAAATAATTGGGTACAAAATTAAAGTTGCAAAATTGTTTTATGTTACCTGAACTTTGGTATTGTTTACCTTCTTTATCTAATTTTTTTAGCTGTAAATCGCCTAAATCAAATACCCATAAACCATTGTCATAACTTCTGGCAACGGAAGATGCCTGAATGATATTTGATTTTGTTAAATCTATTTCGCCCCGGTAGGCTAAATTATTATCTAAAAATATTACCCTGTTTATTTCTTTATAAAACACATATAACTCCATAGGGTTGGAAGCATCTATACTGGTAATATTACCACTGTAATTGTAATTTAGGGTAGCTAGTATTTTACCTGACTGGTCGTATTTATATAATTGATTGGTGGCTGAAACTACGTAAATATTGCCGAGTTCATCGGCCTGAATATACTTGGCACTTAATTTAAAGTTGCTTTTTAGTTTAGTACTGTCAAGCACCTGGCTTAACGCTTGTTTCTGACCCAAAATAAACAGCCCCGCCAAAGCAATTATTTTTACAAAAACGCTTAATTTTTTTTTAATAATTATTTGAAACTTTTCCATCATTTTTCCGAGTAAACAAAACTCTCTGAGGGACTTGTGTAACTTTTTAACGCTACACTATCTTCATCAATTACTAAATAGGTATTGTATTCAATCCAATCGCCTAAATTAATATAGGAACTTGTTTTGGTGAGTTGATAAACCATAGGCAAATGCCTGTGACCAAAAATAAAAAAATCAATATTTTCATGTGCTAAAAATTGACGCGCATGTTGAATTAAGAATTCTTTTTCACCATAAAAAGCATGGTTATCGCTATAGGTTTTTTCTTTGCTTTTATGGCTAAACCAGTTGGCTATACCTATACCTATGTTTGGGTGAAAAAAGGCAAATAAGCGTTGAAAAAACTTGTTCCTGTATATGCCTAATATGAATTTAAATTTAAACTGACGCGGGCCTAATCCATCGCCATGGCCAATGTATAATTTTTTACCTGCTATGGTTTTTATAATGGGTTTACTGTAAACCATACATCCAATTTCTTTCTCTAAATAACCAAATTGCCATAAATCGTGGTTACCGTGAAAAACATGAACGGGAATTCCACTATCTGTAAAATGGGCTAATTTAGCCAGTAAACGGACAAAACCTTTTGGAACAACGGTTTTAAACTCAAACCAAAAATCAAAAATATCACCAACAATATAAAGCTCTTTGCAATCGGCTTCTATTTCATTTAAAAATGATATGATACGTTTTTCGCGTTCTCTACTTTCTTCAAAAGTGGGAATACCTAAATGAAAGTCTGATATGAAGTAAGTTTTTTTTTGCACGTTACAGAATCTGTTTCCTAGTCTTTTCTTTCATCGTCCACCACAAAAACAAAAATTTCTGTAGGACCATGGGCCCCAATTACCAAGGTGCTTTCAATATCTGCTGTTCTGCTAGGGCCTGTAATAAAACTAAGCATAGATGGTATGTTTTTTCCGTACCTGTTTTTAACCAGTTGAAAGCCATCTTTCATTTCCATTACCACTTGCGATTTTTTGGCCATTACTATATGTACCGGAGGCCATATGGTTAATGCCCTGCTATTGGCACTTGAACTTACTAATATAGTGCCTGTACGTGCAATTAAAGCCTCGCACGAAGTAATAGCACCCTGCACTTTATCTAAAAATTCTTTTCTATGGCTAAAATTAATACCGGTATCTTTTAGCATATCCTGCAATTGATGTTCCCAACAGAAAAAATGTTTCCATTTACGTTGGTCAAGTAGGGTTATCAATTTATCTAAAAAATCGAATTGGTTGCTGCAGTATATAAACTGGCCACTTGCTTCGGTTAGTTGCCTGGCAAATACTTCTACTACATTGCTATCTGAGCTGGGCTGCACATAAACATTGCTATCCAAATCAATATTGGCATATTGATTTTTACCTTTAAAAGTAAGTGCTTGTCTTACTTTTTTAAGTATTTTTTCTTTAGGCGTTACTTGCTGCTCCACTAGTTGCAAGGTATAAATATTTTATAAAATAAAAACTCCATTTAACAACATTTTGGGTTGTTAGGCTTTATACTCTCCAAAAACATTTCTAAATGTATCAGCTACTTCGCCCAATGTAGCATACTGTTCAACGGCATCAATAATAAAAGGCATTACATTACTTCCATCTTTAGCCGCTTGGTCTAATTGGGTTAAACAATATTTTACTTTGTCATTATCACGTTCTGCTTTTAGCTGGTTTATTCTGGCTGTTTGCTGTACTCTGATACTATCATCAATTTTAAATGCCGGAGGAGCTACTTCTTCTTTTACGGTAAACTTATTTACACCTACAATTACTTTTTCATTGCGTTCTATATCGGTTTGGTATTTATAACTGGCACTGGCTATTTCATTTTGCATATAGCCTTGCTCAATAGCATTTACACTGCCCCCCATGGCATCAATACGTTCAATGTATTTCCACGCTTCAGCTTCTACTTGGTTAGTTAATTCTTCTATAAAATAACTTCCACCTAACGGATCAACGGTATCAACCACACCACTTTCAAAAGCTATTATTTGTTGAGTGCGTAAAGCTGTTCGCGCTGCAGCTTCGGTAGGTAAACTCAATGCTTCGTCAAAACCATTGGTATGTAAACTTTGGGTACCACCCAATACGGCTGCCATGGCTTGTATCGTTACACGGGCTATATTGTTTTCTGCTTGTTGTGCTTGTAATGTACTGCCTCCTGTTTGGGTATGAAAACGCAACATCATGGCTTTTGGATTGGTTGCTCCCAGGTCTTTAGCCATTTTAGCCCACATTCTGCGTGCAGCTCTGAACTTGGCTATTTCTTCAAAAAAATTATTGTGTGCATTGAAAAAAAACGACAAGCGCTGACCAAATACATTTATATCTAATCCTTTGGCAATAGCTGCTTCGCTATAGGCTTTAGCATTGGCTAAAGTAAAGGCTATTTCTTGCACTGCGGTACTTCCAGCTTCACGTATATGGTAACCTGAAATAGAAATGGTATTCCATTTAGGAACTTCTTTACTACAGTATTCAAAAATATCGGTAATAATGCGCATGCTGGGTTTTGGCGGATAAATATAGGTGCCGCGCGCAGCGTATTCTTTCAATATATCGTTTTGTATGGTACCTGAAATTTTCTTTATATCGGCTCCTTGTTTTTTTGCCAGTGCAATATAAAACGACAATAAGGTGGATGCCGTTGCATTGATGGTCATACTGGTTGTAATGTCTTGTAATTGTATGCCGTCAAAAAGCGTTTCTATATCGCGTAAGCTATCAATAGCCACTCCTACTTTACCTACTTCTCCTTCGCTCATTACATGGTCGCTATCATACCCTATTTGGGTTGGTAAATCAAAAGCTACTGATAAACCCATAGTACCGTTGGCTAATAAATATTTATACCGTTTGTTAGATTCTTCGGCTGTTGAAAAACCTGCATATTGGCGCATAGTCCATAAACGTCCTCTATACATATCTGGCTGAACGCCTCTTGTGTAAGGAAATTCACCCGGTAATTCATTATTTACTAAATTACCTGCGGGGCTATAAAGTTCTTTTATTTCTATGTTGCTATCGGTTATAAATTTTTTGTTTTCCGTCATTATACCATTAATTAAAAGGAGGGCAAATATAACCAAAGTTAAAAGGTTTCTATTTTTTGTTATGGCTTATTCCTTGAGTCATTAACCCAATTAACTAAACTAAAAAGGGTGCTTCAACAAGTTGAAACACCCTTTCGTAATATTACTAAATTCAGTATTATTATTTTACTGAATCCATATAACTGATTAAATCAACCACTTTGTTTGAATAACCCCACTCGTTATCATACCAGCTAATTACTTTTACAAAATTATCGTTTAATGAAATACCTGCTTTTGCATCAAAAATAGAAGTACGTGAATCGCCTAAGAAATCGTTACTTACTACTTCGTCTTCTGTATAACCTAATATACCTTTCATTTCACCTTCTGAAGCGGCTTTCATAGCTGCTTTAATAGCTTCGTAGCTTGCTCCTTTTACTAAACGGCAAGTTAAATCAACTACTGATACGTCCGGTGTAGGAACACGTAAACTCATACCTGTTAATTTTCCTTTTAATTCTGGAATAACTAAACCTACTGCTTTAGCTGCTCCTGTTGACGAAGGAATAATATTTTGATAAGCTCCACGACCACCTCTCCAGTCTTTAGCACTTGGGCCATCCACTGTTTTTTGGGTAGCTGTTACTGCATGAACAGTAGTCATTAAACCTTCTAAAATACCGAAGTTATCGTTTAACACTTTAGCAATTGGCGCTAAACAGTTGGTAGTACAACTAGCATTTGAAACTATATTCATATCTTTTGAATATGTTTTATGGTTAACACCCATTACAAACGTAGGAGTATCATCTTTAGCAGGAGCGCTCATAATTACTTTTTTAGCGCCTGCTTTTATATGTGCCGAAGCATTTGATTGCTCTAAGAATAAGCCTGTAGATTCTACTATGTATTCAGCACCAATTTCGTCCCATTTTAAGTTGGCTGGATCGCGCTCTGCAGTTACTCTGATTTTATTTCCGTTTACTACTAACTGACCTCCTTCTACTGCAATAGTACCTTTAAAAATACCATGAGTTGAATCGTATTTTAACATATAGGCCATGTAATCAACATCAATTAAATCGTTAATTCCTACAATTTGCACATTGGGGTTGTGCATAGCGGCTCTGAAAACCAAACGGCCAATACGGCCAAATCCATTAATACCTACTTTCATTTTTGTATTTTATTTAATAATTAAGACTTTAAATAACTGGCTGCGAAAATAAAATTGATTTTAAGTAAAACAACTCTATTTTTTGGAGGCTGATATTTATTGGTTTTTAGGTGTTTCCAAAACCGGTTCGGCAAATGCTTGTTTACGGCTAAAAAGTAAATAGTTAATATGGAACCAAATAAAAATGCAAGGTACTGCTTTTAATACGTATGGAGTAACTATATGTACTCTTACATAAGGCGGAAATAAATCGGTTGGCGAAAGGCTGGTAAACAACAAACAAAATACCAATAAGCCATTTTTTAATTTGCTTGGTGGTGCAACCAAATAATAAATAGCCACCCCAACCAAAGCTATATTAAAGGTAGACGATTCAGCTTTATGGTTAAAAATAATAACCCAGATTAAACTGCTGGCAAATAACAAAGCCCGTTTTGTCCAGTCGGTGGTTTTAATATGTAAAACAATACTTACTAATAAAATAAGCAGACCTAAACCAACCACCAATGTTTTGTTTGGTTCTATAAAAAACCAAGTTTTTAACCAACCCATTACGGAAAGACCAAAACTCACGGAATGGTCTTGTTGTAACATATTCCACCAACTTATATACAAATGCAGTAGTTGATTCATATTAACCACTAAGAGCGGAATAGCCAATAAAAGCATAAACCAAACGGCTGACCAAACAATGAATTTTTCTTTGTATTTGTACAATAAGAACAATGGGAAAAGTATTAAACCAAATAATTTAATAAACACGGAAAGCATGAGCATTAAAGCCGCCCAGTGTGGTTTGTCTGTTTCGAAAAAATGATAGGCAAACAAAAACAAAGCCACCATCATTACATTGGTTTGGGCACTTTGTAAACTGGTAAGCGTTTCGAAAAAAATAAGTAATAAGGCTATTTGTTTCTGTGTATTGGTAAATAGTTTTAGTTTAAAAACCGCCCAAAGTAATAAAGAGGTATTGAGTAAATTCCAAATTACTAAGCCAAACCAATTGGGCAACAAAGCAAATGGCGCCATAGCCAAGGCAAAAGCCGGGCTGTATTTGAATAAATCATATTGGTCGGTTAAATGTTCAATGTATAAATCCTGCCCATTTATTAAATGCCAGAATGAATACTTAAAAATAATAAAATTATTGTAATGGGTATAGGTTCCGCCAAAAGTATTGTCGGGTAACAAATACAAATGTACGCTTGCTATAATGGTGGCTAAAATATAAAGCCCAATGAGGGTTTTATTTTGCATAAAGAAGGCTTTTATTTTTTGCATCATCGTATTTATAATTCTATCATCACACTTCCCGAAACAAAATCATGAATTGCTCTTCTGTTGGGATTGCTATGAATAGTTAAAAATGAAATTGAACCTAAAATTAATTTAATAGGATATCTAAAAAGTGCTTGAAAAAAATCAATTTTCTTACTGGTATCCTCTGCTTTCCTCACTCTTATCCCCATCATATAATTTCCTAAAGTACATCCTAAACTTACACAAATTGGATCAAACAAAACTACAATCAGTACAAAAAGAAAAACTCTAATCTCATCATAAATATTAGGAAATTTATCTAGCAGCATAGATGTAATATACATTAAAATAATAACTAGGATTCCATCAATAAGGGAAGACTGTATTCTTGCTAAAAGTGTTGGATATTTTTCTTCCATATTCTATTAATTATTATTACCAGCCCATGTTTCTCTATCCAAACTACGGTATTGAATAGCTTCTGCTAAATGTTCTGTTTTTATTTCTTCGCTACCTGCTAAATCGCTAATGGTACGTGCTACTTTTAAAATCCTGTCATATGCTCTGGCCGACAGTTGTAATTTATTCATGGCTGTTTTTAACAGGGTTTGCCCTATATTACTTATCTGGCAAAGTTCTCTTACCTGTGTACTGCTCATTTGGGCATTACTATAAATATTGGGGTTACCGGCAAAACGATTGCTTTGAATTTCTCTTGCTTTGATAACACGTTCTCTGATTTTTTCGCTGCGTTCGGCTTTTCGCGAATCAGCTAACTGGTCAAAATTAACGGGTGTTACTTCTATATGTATATCTATCCTGTCTAATAAAGGACCTGATACTTTACTTAAATATTTTTGCACTACGCTTGTTCCGCATACACACTCTTTTTCAGGATGGTTAAAATAACCGCAAGGGCAAGGATTCATGCTTGCTACCAACATAAAACTGGTTGGATATTCAATACTAAATTTAGCTCTTGAAATTGTTACACGCCTTTCTTCTAAGGGTTGGCGCATTACTTCTAAAACGGTTCGTTTAAACTCGGGTAATTCATCTAAAAATAAAACACCGTTATGGGCCAAACTTATTTCGCCCGGTTGTGGTACATTGCCTCCGCCTACCAATGCTATATCGCTAATGGTATGGTGTGGCGCCCTGAAAGGACGTGAATACAATAAGGATGAGTTGCTTTTAAGTCTGCCTGCTACTGAATGTATTTTAGTTGTTTCTAAGGCCTCGTGTAAGTTTAAAGGCGGCAATATGCTCGGTAAACGCTTAGCCAACATGGTTTTTCCGGCACCCGGAGGGCCAATCAAAATAACATTGTGTCCACCTGCTGCTGCTATTTCTAAAGCTCGTTTTATATTTTCCTGTCCGCGTACATCTGCAAAATCATCTTCGTTTAAAGCCAAATTATCTTCAAACTCCTTGCGGGTATCAATTTCGTATGGTGCTAAATGGCTTTCATCGCCATTGAAAAACTCAATAATTTCGCGAATATGGGTAGCACCGTATACTTTTAAATTATTTACAATGGCTGCCTCACGTGCATTTTCTTTGGGTAAAATAAAGCCTGCAAAGCCTTCTTCGCGTGCTTTAATGGCAATGGGTAAAGCTCCTTTGATGGGTTTTAAATAACCATCTAAGCTTAGTTCGCCCATAATAATATACTTTTCTACATGCTCTGCATTCAACTGGTCTGATGCGGCTAAATAACCAATGGCTATTGTTGCATCGTAAGCGGAACCCTCTTTGCGTATATCGGCAGGTGCCATATTAATAACTACTTTTTGCCTTGGCATTTTATAGTGGTTATTTTTTAAGGCTGTTTCTATTCTGTGTTGACTTTCTTTTACGGCATTGTCAGGTAAGCCTACTAAAAAATAGCCTACTCCATTTCCCTCTCCCACATTTACCTCTACGGTTATAGTTACAGCATCAACACCATGTACTGCGCTGCCAAATGTTCTAACAAGCATAAACGAACTGTTTAAATAATATTGTAAAGCAATAAAATGAATTGTTCCCTGATTTGAAAGGCACAATTACTGAAAAAATAAATTTATTTTTTCTTGCCAGGCTTTGGACCAAAGCCTTGTTCAATTAAGGCGTCCCAGTATTCACGTCCATAAGCTACAAAAACTTCATCGCTTGGCTTTAAGTTACGGCTGGCTATAATATATACTCTACCGCGAATAATTTCGAAACGTGCATTGTTTCTTAAGCCGGGTATTTTGGTAAAGCCGTTGGCATCGTTGCAATAACGTGCCATACTATCTAAATGGTTTTGGGCATCAATGCATTTCTTTTCGCTTATGTAAAAGTAATAGGCTCCTACACCATCTTTCATATCGCCATTTCTACGCTCACACTCTTTCCAGGTTATTACATCACCTGTGTATTCAACTACTTTTTCTCCTCTTTTTATTAATGAATCTGTAAACAATCCTTTGCCCGCACCTTTTAAAATGCTGTTATCAATATATAATGCCATTGTTGCAAATGTGCTTTTTTTAAAGCAAAAAGTAAAGTGTTGCTTTTAAGAGAAAGAAAATATGTTATAAAGAAACGCTGTGACCCTGCATACCTAATATTTCTTCCACAATATCTCGGTGGTTACTTAAGCGGGGAACTTTGTGCTGCCCTCCTAATTTTTGTTTATATTTAAGCCAATTATTAAACGCTCCTCTTGGTAAGCAATTGATTTTAGGCATTTGCATTGCCATATCTTTATATCGTTTGGCTTCGTAATCACTGTTTAACTCTTTCAAATAGTTATCTAAATAGCTCGAAAACTCATCAATATTTGCCGGTGCTTTGTCAAACTCTATTAACCATTCGTGCCCACCTTTCTGGTTATCGTCAAAGTAAATAGGTGCTGCTGTATAATCAACTATATGTGCATCTAACTCATGGCATGCTTTGCTAATAGCGGAGTCTGCATTCTCTATCATTAATTCTTCGCCAAAGGCATTGATAAAATGTTTGGTGCGGCCTGTAATTTTAAATTTATATGGTTTGGTAGAAGTAAACTTAATGGTATCGCCAACTATATAACGCCATAAACCTGCATTGGTGGTTATAACCAACGCATAATTTTCATTCATGCTTACTTCGCCTATGCTTACTGTTTTAGGTTGTTCTTTGCCATATTCGCTCATAGGCATAAACTCAAAAAACACCCCGTAATCAAGCATCAATAGCATATCGTCACGTTTCAAATCATCCTGAATACCAAAAAAGCCTTCTGAGGCATTGTAGGTTTCTAAATAATTAAGCTGGCTGTTGTTGATTAACTTTTTAAATTTTTGCTTATAGGGAGTAAAGCTTACTCCACCATGAATATATAATTCTAAATTAGGCCAAATATCTGTTAAACAATTTTTACCAGTTATCTCATATAACTTTTCTATTAGTACGATTGTCCATGTAGGAACACCTGACATATTGGTTACGTTTTCGCTTAAAGTAGCTCTTGCCATTTTCTCTACTTTTTCGTCCCAATTATTCATTAATGCTATAGCCAATTCAGGAGTACGTAAATAATGTGCCCAAAAGGGCATGTTCTGCATCATGACGGCTGATAAATCGCCATAAAAACTTTCTTCGTTTAATTTATTTACATTGTTACTTCCACCTATTACCAAACCTTTTCCATCAAACAAATTGCTATCGGGGTTTTGTAATAAATAAAACAGTAAAGCATCTTTACCTCCTTGAAAATGGCACTCGTCTAAACTTTCATAAGTAACGGGAATAAATTTACTTTTATCGCTTGTTGTGCCTGATGATTTTGCAAACCAACGGGTATCGCTGGGCCATACTACATTTTGTTTGCCATTTAATATTTCGTCAATATACGGTTTAAAACCATCGTAGTTGGTAATGGGAACTTGCTTCTGGAAATCGTCAAAATTACGAATGGTCTTAAAATTGTGCCTGATACCAAAAAAAGTATCTTCTGCCTGGTTTAACAAACTCATTAATTGTTCTTCCTGCACAGCATGAGGATCAAGCATTATTCTATCAATAAACGGAACCCGCTTTTTTAAGTACCAGCTTACTAATGAATTTACTATCGGCATGAAGCAATTTTACTCAAAAAAAATCACAATTCGTAATCTAAAAACAGGAAGCATGATTTACCTAGTATTAAACCAACTAACCTAACAAAAAAAACCTGCTTTTAAGCAGGCTTTTTCACTATTATTTGAATACTTAAACTATTTGTTAAGCCAACAATACTGTTTTGGTTGCTTCTAAAATAGCTGTAGCTTTTTCATTGGTACTTGACTCGCTATACACACGCAATACGGGTTCAGTTCCGCTTGCACGAATCATAACCCATTCGCCATTTCCTAAATGGAATTTGAAACCATCTAAATCTTCTGTTTTTTCTATTTTATAAGCACCAAACTGGGTGTATTTACCTGCTTTGCAATTGGCTAATACTTTTTGTTTAATTTCTTCGGTAATATGTAAATCAATTCTGCCCATAGCAAAACTTCCTACTACATCATACACTTCCTGAATCAATTCATCTAAGCTTTTACCTGTTTTAGCCATAAACTCCCAAAGGGTTAAACCAATCCAAATACCATCGCGTTCCGGAATAAATCCTTTAATAGCTATTCCTCCACTTTCTTCGCCACCTACCAATACATTTTCGGTAACCATTTTTTCGCAAATGTATTTAAAACCAATTTTGGTTATTTCTATCGGTAATCCGTACGCTTCGGCCAGTTTAGTAATTTTTGAAGTAGCGCTGAAAGTAGTAATTACTTTACCATCCATGCCTTTGTACTTGTGTAAATAATGCACCAATAAAAGTATGATGTGATGCGAATCAACAAACTCTCCTTTTTTATTGTATAAACCTATTCTATCAGCATCGCCATCGGTTACCAAACCGCAATCTATCTCTTCGCTGATACGTATTAACTCACTAAACTCTGTCAGGTTTTTATGAATAGGCTCCGGTGCCTGCCCGTCAAAACCCGGGTTGTACTCGCAATGCAACATAGTAATATCAGGAAAAACCCTGCGCATTACATTTTGTCCTGCGCCATACATAGCATCGTAAGCAAACTCAAACTTACTTTCTTTTATAATTTTTAAATCAAATTTGCTTTCTACTTCATCCACATACATGGTTTCTAAATCAGTATAACTAACCATGCCTTCTGCAACTAAAATGTCTATATTTTTTAAGGTTAAAGAAACAGTTGAAGGAATAGCATTTTCTACTGCATCTATTACCGCTGGACTACTTGGCCCACCGTAATGTGCTTTTAATTTAAACCCATTATATGCCGGTGGGTTATGGCTTGCTGTAATAATTACGCCCAATGCAGCACCTTGTTTTACGGCACCTAAACTAATCATAGGGGTGCTTACAAAACCTTTAGCCATAATTACTTTTATGCCATTGGCACATAAAACTTTGGCTGTAGTTTC
Source organism: Bacteroidota bacterium (assembly GCA_040388375.1). NCBI lineage: Bacteria > Pseudomonadati > Bacteroidota > Bacteroidota bacterium. Next base: position 13,350 of record JAZKBU010000004.1, read on the forward strand.
TGCAAACAACTCGCCTGCAAAACGGCAATCGTGACCTAAAACTACTTTTAAATTATTGGCAAAATTTGCTTTCACATAATCAGCTGTTCCTTGCGCTACACGTTTTACATTTTCTACAGTAAATTCATCGGCTATAATTCCACGCCAACCGTCAGTTCCAAATTTTATTACGTACATAATTTTTATAATATAATGCTGCAAAAAAGTAAAAATAATACAAAGTGTGGCTATAGGGTATCTATTATTTTTACAACATTGTCTATTTTGTAACAATTTTTATCTAACATATAATTTCAGTAGCACCTAAGTATTATTTGTTTCAAATAGGTGTAATAAATAAATTCTCTTGGCAAAAACCAAAACCTTTCACTTATGTTTGGTTTTTTAAATGGCATTAGAGTACGTAATTTTAGTAGACGAAAACGACCGGGAAACAGGTTTAATGGAAAAACAGGAGGCGCACGAAAAAGGTTTGTTGCACCGTGCCTTTTCTGTTTTTATATTTAACCATAAAAACGAGTTGCTGTTGCAACAACGTGCGCTCCACAAATACCATAGTGCCGGCCTTTGGACTAATACCTGTTGTAGCCATCCGCGGGCGGGAGAAAATATTGAACAGGCCGCTCACCGCAGATTACAGGAAGAAATGGGGTTTGATTGCGAATTGCATACAAAAACAAGTTTTATTTACAAAGCATCATTCGAAAATGGCTTAACCGAACATGAGTTTGACCATATTTTAGTAGGCCAATACAACCAAGCCATAAACATTAACCCACAAGAAGTGGCTGCTTATAAATGGGTTAACACAGAATGGCTAAAAACCGACCTGTTACAAAACCCTGAAAACTACACTGCTTGGTTTACCATTATTGCTGAAAAATTCTGGGAAATAGTTAACCAATAACATTTATTGCCAAGTAGTTAAAATTAAACCATATTAGTGTAATACTTACGCTTAAGCAAAAACATCCTTTTCCATTCCAACATTTTCGTTATTTTCGTCCGATTTTGCTAAAAACAACATGTCCGACAAAAATAAAATAGATACCAAAAAACTGCCTCAACACATAGCTATTATAATGGATGGAAATGGGCGTTGGGCCAAGGGTTTTGGTAAATTTAGAATTTTTGGCCATCAAAATGGAGTTACTGCTGTGCGTGAAAGTACAGAAGCTGCGGCAGAGCTTGGTATTAAATATTTAACGCTTTATGCGTTTAGCACTGAAAACTGGAGCCGTCCGCAAGCCGAAGTAATGGCATTAATGGAACTGTTAGTAAATACCATTAAAAAGGAAACAGCTACTTTACAAAAAAATAATATTCGCCTGGCTTTTATTGGAAATATGAGTGATTTACCTCCAAAATGCCAAACACAACTATTAGAAACCATAGATGCAACCAAAGATAACACAGGGCTGACTTTAGTGCTGGCACTAAGTTATAGCGCTAAGTGGGATATGGTAAATGCAGTAAAAAAGATAGCCGAAAAAGTAAAAAATAATACGCTTCGTATTGACGAAATAAATGATCAGGTAATTGACAATCATTTATCGACCAATGGAATGCCACATCCTGATTTAATGATTAGAACAAGTGGAGAACAACGTATTAGCAATTTTTTACTTTGGGAGTTGGCTTATGCTGAACTCTATTTTACTGAGAAATTGTGGCCTGATTTTACACGTGAAGATTTTTACAAAGCAATTGTTGATTTTCAAAACAGAGAAAGGCGCTTTGGAAAAACAACAGAACAAATTAGTAACTAAAGGATTCATTATTTCGTACTAGACGCATGACAAAGAAAATTGCACTTATTGCATATATATTTTTAAGTTTAACCAATACCTTATTTGCCCAATCAGACAGCACTAATAAATACGCTGTGATTGATTACAATGCATCTAAAACGTATATAGTGGCCGGCTTTGAAATAACGGGTACGAGTTATTACGACAAATCGGTTATTCAGGTTATTGCCGGTATTTCGTTAGGCCAAAAAATAAAAATCCCATCGGATGATGTGACCAAAGCCATTAGTTCACTTTGGAAGCAAAAACTTTTTGATGATGTTAAAATAAAAATCCAAAAAATTGAAGACGACAGAATTTGGCTTGAATTGGTTTTAAAAGAAAAGCCCCGTTTGTCAACCTTTAGTATTACAGGTATTAGAAAAGGGAAGGCTGAAGATTTAAGTGACGAATTATCTATTAAATCAGGGCAAATAATAAACGAAAACTTATTGGTTACTTTAGACCGTGAAATTAAAAAGTTTTATGCTGACAAAGGCCGCTCGGACACAAAAGTAAAATTTGATTTGGTTGAATACAATCCAATAAAAAACACCAATAAGTTAAAGATATATGTAACGCCCGGCCCAAAAATAAAAATCGAAAACATTGAATTTGTTGGCAACAAAGCACTAACAGACAGACAACTGCGTGCCCAGATGAAAGAAACAAAATGGAAACGCAGGTTATTTGCCAAATCAAAATTTATTGATGAAAACTACACTGATGACAAACAAAAAATTATTGAAAAATATTTAAGTTTAGGTTATAGGGATATTCAAATAACATCTGATTCTATCTGGCGGGGAAAAAGTCAAAATGTAAATATTAAAATAAATATCAATGAAGGAGCTAAATACTATTTCAGAAATATTAAGTTTATAGGGAACTCTAAGTACAAAGATGAAGAATTGAGTCGTGTACTGAATATAAAACGTGGCGATATTTACGACCAAACCTTATTGGATCAACGTTTAAATATGAGCCAGCAAGGGCTTGACATCAGTACTTTGTATATGGATGACGGGTATTTGTTTTTTAGGGTAGAGCCTGTTGAAGTATTGATTGAAAATGACAGCATTGACCTTGAAATTAGAATTAGTGAAGGTGAGCAGGCTCGCATAAACAAGGTAACTGTAAAAGGAAATACCAAAACCAGCGACCACGTTATTTTACGTGAATTACGTACTAAACCAGGCCAATTATTTAGTAGAACTGATATAACAAGAAGTTTACGTGAATTAAGTCAAATTGGTTATTTTAACCCGGAAGCATTGGGTGTAAATCCGGTGCCAAACCCTAATACGGGTACGGTTGATATTGAATATAAAGTAGAAGAGCGTGCCAATGACCAAATAGAACTTTCAGGAGGCTGGGGAGCCGGGATGATTATAGGAACTTTGGGTTTAACCATTAATAATTTTTCAGCACGTAAGGCTACTAAAGCTAGTGCATGGAACCCTATACCTAGTGGAGACGGACAACGTATTTCATTAAGGGCTCAAACCAATGGAACTTATTATCAATCATATTCAGCCTCGTTTACGGAGCCTTGGTTGGGTGGCAAAAAACCAAATGCATTGAGTGTTTCTGTTTTCCATTCGCGCCAAAGTAATGGTTACAGCAGCGAAGACGAGCGCAGAACCGGGTTATATACTACCGGATTAACGGTTGGATTAGGAAAAAGATTAAAATGGCCTGACGATTATTTTATTTTACAATACCAAGCCAGCTTCCAGCAATATGACCACCAATACAGTAAAGCCGGCTTGCCTTATATATCATCTATTGGCGAAGGCATTTCAAACAATTTAAGTTTTAAAATGGTTTTGGGTAGAAACTCAACTGACCAAATCATTTACCCTCGTTCGGGTTCTAATATTTCTTTGTCGCTTCAATTTACCCCACCATACTCGTTGTTTAGTAATACCGACTATTCTCAAGTACAGGAAAGTGAAAAAATGCGTTGGCTTGAATTCCATAAATGGAAGTTTGATGCTTCTTTCTTCAATAGAATTTTTGGCGATTTGGTTTTAATGACGCGAATAAACTTTGGAGCCATTGGTTATTACAACAGTACACTTGGTGTAACCCCCTTTGAAAGATTTTGGGTGGGTGGTGCCGGTCTTACCGGATTTAACCTTGATGGTAGGGAGCTGATTGCTTTACGTGGATACCAGGACAATACATTAACACCTTTGTATAATGATCCACGCACAGGTCAAATTGCACCAAAAGGAGCAACCGTTTACAATAGATACACCATGGAGTTGCGTTACCCTATTTCATTAAACCCTCAAGCTACTGTGTTTCCATTGGTATTTGCCGAGGCAGGAAATGCACAATTGGAATTCAGGGATTTTAACCCCTTTAAGTTGTACAGAAGTTATGGAATGGGTGTTCGTATATTCTTACCTATGTTTGGTATGATTGGACTTGACTACGGATGGGGAATTGATGATGTGCCTTTACGCCAAGGTGTAAACGGAGGTAATTTCCACTTCTTAATTGGACAGCAGTTTTAAATTTATATATTGGTACACTAAAAATTTTAAAAAGCAGTTTTAAATTATCATGAAAAAAATAATTATTCTTATTGCTGTATTATTAACCTTAGGCGCTTCTAAAGCGGTAGCTCAAAAATTTGCCTACGTTGATACGGAATATATACTGGATTTAATTCCTGAATACCGCTCTGCTCAAAAACAATTGGATGCGTTAAGTGAAGAATGGCAAAAAGAGATGGAGCGTAAAATGGCCGAATTGGAAAAAGCTGAAAAAGAATTTGCTGCTGAGCAAATTTTGATGAGCGATGAAATGAAGAAAAAACGCGTTGAAGAGTTAAAGCAAAAACAAGAAGAATTAAGGGACTATAGAAATAAAAAATTTGGTTTTGAAGGGGAATTATTCAAAAAAAGACAAGAGTTAGTTAAACCCATTCAAGATAAAGTTTTTGATGCTATACAAAAATTAGCAAAAGCTCGTGCTTATGACTTTATATTTGCAAAAGGTGGCGAAGTAGTAATGCTTTACACCAATGCTAAATACGATATGAGCAATGACGTATTGTTTGAACTTGGCATAGCAATTGATAAAAGCACTAAACCAAAACAAAATAATCCTGACCCAAGTAATACTGGGACAAAACCTTAAAACAAAAATTAAAATAAATAAACACGAATGAACAGAATGATCAGAAAATTTGCATTGGCAATGGTATTTGCACTTTGCGGTGGAGTATTTGTTGCAAATGCTCAAAAGTTGGGTTATGTAGACTTACAAGAAATTATGGTTGCTATGCCGGAATACAAAAAGGCTAACAGCGATATGGAAAAATACCAAAAACAATTGGAAGATGATTTGGCTAAACTACAACAAGAGTTTAAAACCAAATACGAAGACTACGAAAAAAATACACCAACAACTCCAACTATGCGTGAATTCAAGGAAAAAGAATTACGCGATTTACAAGCTCGTATCCAAGAGTTTCAACAATCAGCAGTAGAAGAAAGCAGAAAAAAAGAAGCTGATTTGTTAAAACCAATTGTAGAAAAAGCAAAACAAGCTATTGCTCAGGTTGCTAAAGATGCCGGTTACACTTATGTTTTTGATAGCAATACTGCAGGTATGTTATATAAACCTGAAGGCGATAACATTACTGATTCAGTTAAAAAGAAATTAGGTATTGTAGATGCTCCTCCAACAGCTCCAAAGCCAACTGCACCTAAAAAATAATTAATATTTTTAGCTTAACAAAAAAGCCAGTGTTCAATTGAACACTGGCTTTTTTTATTTATTGATTATCTTCTTTGTCTCCATTCCGCTTGGAATACTTTTTAAATAGTAAATACATACCTAAAAATACGGAAACAAATACAAATGCAAAAAAATAACTCATACGTTTTTTAATTAACTTAACTCTTGTTGTAAAGCAACCATTTTTAAAGCTGTTTCAGCAGCTTCAATTCCTTTATTGCCATGTTTACCTCCACAGCGTTCCTGCGCTTGTTTGAGGTTGTCAGTAGTAAGTACACCAAAAACTACCGGTTTATTACTTTGCAAGCCAACTTGCATAATTCCATGTGCACAAGCATCACTGATAAAATCAAAATGTGGTGTATCGCCTTTTATTACACAACCTAATGTAATTACTGCATCAAACTTTTTATTGTTTGCAAGCCATTGCGCACCTAAAGCCAATTCATAGGCTCCGGGGACATAGCTAATTAATATATTTTTGTCTTTAACACCCATTTCGGTCAAAAAAGCTATTGCTCCATCTCTTAATGCAAATGTTATTTCACTATTCCATTCAGCTACTACTAAAGCTATTTTAAACTTTCCGTACGCCTCGTTTGTTTTTATACTGGTATTTGATAAATTTTTTAAATGACTAGCCATGCTGTTTTTTATTTTATAAAAAAAGCCAAACAAATTGCTTGGCTTTGTAAATACTATTTAGCTGTTTTCTTTTGATGCTTTAGCTCTTGCTATAAACTTATCAATATCGGTTGCTTCTGTTGACTCAGGATATTCTGATTTTATTTTTTCATACATATCTAAAGCATTTCCCCATTCTTTTTGCTCTTCGTAAACTAAACCTGCTTTCTTTAAAAAGATAGGTGAGGTTAATTTATTTTTGCCCATGCTAGCAGCTTTAGTATAATGTTTTACTGCTTTACTATAGTCGTTTGTTTCGCTATAAGCATCGCCTAATAAACCTTCTGCTAAAGGACCTACTAATTTATTATCGGTTTTAAAATCTTCCAATTGCTCAATTGCATTGGTAAAATCTCCTTTTTGCATGTAACAAGCACCAGCGTAATAATGCGCAAGGTTTCCTGTTTTAGTCATTCCAAACTCGTCAGCAATAGCAATAAAACCTAATTTATCACCTTTACCATTCAATGCTAAATCTACTGAGTCCATTTCAAACCAAGCTTGTGCCGGATAGATAGCAACTTCTGCTTCTTTTTGTTTTGGCTCAACGTAAAATTTATTATAACAAACGTATAGTAATATGGCTCCTAAAATAACACCACCAACTATTAATATATTTTTCTTATTGTCATGATAAAATTCTTCTACTTTATGGGTTGTTTCCATTAAAGTAGCGTCTATATCTAATTCTGATTCTTTGTGCTTTTCTGACATGCTGTATTTGTTTTTGATAATAATTTAAATAATATTTTTGTTGCTTACTCTGTTATAAACGGATAGTTAGGTTCTGCGTATACATCTTCCCATAGTGCTGAACCTTCAGGGTATGGAGAGTTTTCGCTAAAATCAACCGAAGCCTGAACTTCTGTTACTATTTTTTCCTCTATACTATCCAATTCTGCTTCGGTAGCCCATTTGTTAGTTAAAATAGTTTGTTTTACTCTTTCTAACGGGTCACGCATTTTATATTCTTCTACTTCTTCTTTTGTACGGTATTTAGCCGGGTCACTCATAGAATGTCCGCGGTATCTATAGGTTTTAATCTCTAAAAATGTTGGCCCGTTTCCTGCTCTTGCTCTTTCAGCTGCTTCAGCTATAGCTGCATGAACGGTTTCTGCCTGCATACCGTCTACTTCTGAACAAGGCATATCGTAGGCTAAACCTATTTTATAAATATCCATTTGGTTGGTGGTACGCTCCACTGAAGTTCCCATGGCATATCCATTGTTTTCACAAACAAATATTACAGGAATTTTCCATAACATAGCCATATTAAAGGCTTCGTGTAATGCGCCTTGGCGCACTGCTCCATCACCCATGTAACAAACAGTAACTTGTTTGCCTCCTCTATACATATCGGCAAAGGCAATACCTGCACCTAATGGAATTTGCCCACCAACTATACCATGTCCGCCAAAAAAGTTATGCTCTTTGCTAAACATATGCATTGAACCACCTTTTCCTTTTGAACAACCGGTAACTTTACCATATAATTCCGCCATTACCGCATCAGCAGAAATACCACAAGCCAAAGCGTGTGCATGGTCTCTGTATGCAGTTATTATTCTATCGTCTTTTTCCAAAGCACTCATAGTACCTGCAACAACAGCCTCCTGACCAATGTATAAATGGCAAAAACCTTTTATTTTTTGCTGGCCATACAATTGAGCCGTTTTCTCTTCGAATCTGCGCATAAGCATCATTTGCTCGAACCAGCGCATGTATGTTTCTTTTGTGTAGCTTGTCATTATTTTAAAGGAATGCAAAAAAACAAAAAATATGCTAAGTTAAAAAGTAAGTACACTAAATTAATTCTCTGATAATCAGCTGTAGATTTATTATTAAGCCTGTTTTACTGAATATAATCCATTTGATAGCCCAAATGCTAAGCCGTATAAATTATGGCTATTTTATACATTAACAACCTTTTGTAAGATTATACCATACCTGTTTTTAAGCTTCAAAAACCATTTTTACATGTTCAATATCTGCTTCCCAAAAATTTTCGCCTGACGGCTTAAAATTATGTTTGGCATACAAAGGAGCAGCTGTTAACTGGGCATGTAAATATATTTTTCTTTTAAACGGAATGGTTTCATTTAGTAAATGAGTCACTAAAGCTGAGCCAATGCCTTTGTTTCTAAACGCATCTAATACTGCAAAACGCTCCAGTTTATAACCGTTTTCTGTTTCTCTTATCCTTGCCGTTCCTGCTGCCTGGTTATTATAGTAGGCTATAAAATGAATGCTTTCTTCTTCAAATTCATATTCAATTTCTTTTGGGCAATTCTGACCTATTACAAAAACTTCGTGTCTTATATCCCAAACTTTTTGTTGCGTTTCAGCATCGGTTATTTTTTCAATTTTTATCATTTGGAAAAATATTTACTCAATGCCTGGCCAACTAAAAACACATCTTCAAAGGTATTATACATAGGTACCGGGCTCATTCTTATTACATCAGGTTCTCGCCAATCGGGCATTATGTTTTCACTTACCAGATAGTCAAATAATTGTTTGCCATTTTCTTTTACAATAATAGAAAGCTGGCAGCCTCTCTCCTCTTTATTTTTCGGGGTTATAATGGTTAAGTTTTCTGAAAACTGATTCAGTATAAACTCTAAATAAGCCGTTAACAATTCGCTTTTGGCTCTCAGGTTTTCCATACCTGCTTCTACAAACATTTCAAGCGATGCTTTGTGAATAGCCATTGGAAAAATCTGTGCATTGCTCAATTGCCAACCTTGCGCACCTGCAATAGGTTTAAATCCTTTTTTCATTTGGAAACGTTCGCCTTCATCGTGTCCCCACCAACCTGCAAAACGGTTCAAATCAGCCGTAGCATGTTTTTCATGCACAAACACACCGCTTGTTCCTCCTGGTCCTGAGTTCAAATATTTATAGGTACACCAAACTGCAAAATCAACACCCCAATCGTGCAATTGTAAATGCAGGTTACCGGCTGCATGCGCTAAATCGAAACCGGCATAAGCACCCACTGCGTGTGCTGCTTTGCTAATGGCTTGCATATCGAAAACCTGACCTGTATAGTAATTTACTCCGCCTAACATAACCAAAGCCAAACTATCGGCATTGGCATTAATGGTTGCTATAATATCTTCTGTTCTTATGGTATGCTCTCCTTCGCGAGGCTTTAATTCAATAATAGCCTCATCCGGATTTAAATTGTGGTGTTTTACTTGTGTTTCCATAGCGTACAAATCGCTCGGAAAAGCAGCGGCTTCCATTATAATTTTATAACGGGTGGCTGTTGGCTTGTAAAAGCTAACCATCATTAAATGCAGGTTTACCGTAAGGTTATTCATAATAACTACTTCGACTGGTAAAGCCCCTACTACTTTTGCTGCGTTTTCGGTTAATAAATGGTGGTATCCAAACCACGGATTTTTAGCATCAAAATGTCCTTCTACTCCATATTTTGCCCAATCATTTAATTCTTGTTCAACAGCTGCACGAGCCGATTTTGGCTGTAAGCCTAAAGAGTTACCGCATAAGTAAACAACGTGTTTATTGTTATTGGATAATAAATGAAATTGGGTTTTAAAATGGGCTAATTTATCGTTAGCATCCATTTGCTGGGCAAAGGTCAAAGTATTCTCAAAATGCATGGGGCAATTATACTAAATGATTTATTGCCTTAATAAAAAAATTATTGCGGATAGCTTGTTACACGCAAATAATTGCCACTGTGTGTAACATAATATTGTCTGAGTGCTCTTTCTGCGGGCCCTTTACTTACGGTGCCTGTGGTTATAAAAAATTCGCTGGCACAACAGCGGCTGTTACCGGGGCCACACTGAAAATTGGAACTATTGCTACTTACATATATTTTGCTGCAGGCGCTATCTACTTTATAAGGACAGGCTCTGTCAAAAGCTATATAATCGTCAAAGTTGTTATAGATAACTATTCCTTTGTAACCAACTCCCTGCCCATCTCTATACACATAACCGCCTACATTTAAAAGCGGAGCTGCATCGGGCAATGATAAATTGATATTGATATCGAAATTAACGGGAGGAAAAAAATCGCTGTTTTGATTACTTTTATCTTTCTCGCACGATAAATTCAAAAAAATGATACCTAATATAATTAATAGTTTATACTTCATTTATAATACTCTTCTCTATTTTAACCAGGCTATAATCCTTGGTAAAAAATTTTGTTTCAGTTTAAAATAAGGCTTGTTAAATGCGCCAAACGATTTATAAAATCTTTCTATGCCTTCTTTTTCTGACCCTTCAAAATCAACCATCATATTTTTGCCTGCCAACTGTACAATTAATGCATCTATTAAATAGTGCATGGCGCCACAACTCTTACCTTTGGGATTTGCTGCACCCATGTGGTAAATAATACGGTCTTTATGCATTAAGAAAACGGCACAGGCTAATAATCCGTGTTGTTTTGTAAAAACGCCATAAGCCATTAAATAGTTTTGTTTCTTACAAATTTTGTAAAGTTTTTTAAGGGTTCTATAGTCGTTTGATTTTACGCCTTTTGTTTCTTTACCTTTATACTTTGCATAAAAATCAACTACTTGTTTATGAGGCAGGGCTTGCAAAAAAACACCTTCCTGCTTGGCCTTTTTTATATTTCGTTTTGCTTGGTCTTTATAAGCAGAGTAAATTTCTTTATAATCATTATCTATGGGTAATACGTAGTTTTTACGTGGCTTTAATTCAAATGATTCACAATCGTTTTCTTCATTTAGATTTACGTCAACGTATTTAAACTTGCTTGGTATTGATACCAGAAAACTTCTGGTTAATTCTGACTGGTTTTCAAAGCGGCTAAATACTCCTAACTGTTGTGTAAAAAAGGGCTGGTATAAATAATTAATCAGAAATTTCTTTTTATGGGTTAGTGGCATTACTGCCTCATAATCGTTGTATACCAGAGCCTCCCAGTTAGGACTCACTACATCTAAAAACCAACTGTAAGCATATATTAGCGTATTGTTGGCGTGGTCAATACAATTGTCCCACTTAATTTTATCAAGTTCGTTATGTGTTACGTGTTTTATCAAAAGTTATATGATGCACAAAAATAGCAGAAAGTAGCAAATTTTCGTATATTTTACTTTCTGTTAAACTTTACACAACTTCATGCAATTGTGTTTTTTATGGGTTAAAAATACATTTTACAAACAACTATTCCTGCTATAACACATACCAGGTCAACCAACAACATAATGCTTAACGTATAGCGTGAGTTTTTTACATTTACTGAACCAAAGTATAAAGCCACTACATAAAAAGTAGTTTCTGCAGCTCCCTGAAATAAGCACGATAAACGACCTGCCAAACTATCGGCTCCATAGGTATTCATGGCATCGAGCATAAAGCCGCGCGAACCACCTGCACTAAACGGACGCATAATGGCTACAGGAATAGCATTTATTATTTGTGGATCGACCTGAAATACTTTTAATACGGCAACAATGCCACCCATTACAATGGTCATTAAGCCTGAATTGCGAAAAATACTCAAGGCAACCAACATGGCAATCATATAAGGTAATACGCGCACTCCTGTAGTAAATCCATCTTTTGCTCCATGTACAAATGAGTCGAATATATTGGTGTTATTCAGCTTAAATATTTTCTCATGGAAAATACAATAGATAACTATTAGCAGGATGATACATAACAATACGCCATTACTTAAGTTACCTGTAAAATGAAATTTTTCTATGCCATCTAATTTATTAATATAAAATAACAACAAACTTATAATGGCACTTACTACAGTTACAAAACCTATCACCACCCAGTTAATTAAATTGATACGTTGTTTTATACTTACAAATATGAGTGCCGCTAAGGTTCCTATAAATGAAGTGATAATGCAGGGAAGCATAATATCGGCTGGATTAGCTGCGTTCTGAGCTGCCCTGTAACCAATAATGGAAGTGGGAATTAAAGTTAAACCTGCCGCATGCAAACACAAAAACATAATCTGGCTATTGGATGCTTTGTCTTTATCGGTATTTACTTCCTGCATACTTTCCATAGCCTTTAAACCAAATGGAGTAGCAGCATTGTCTAAGCCTAAAAAATTAGCAGCAAAGTTCATGGTCATGAAACCATAAGCAGGATGGCCTTTAGGTAACTCTGGAAAGACCCGAATAAAAAACGGGGCTAACACACCTGCCAGTTTTGCTATGGCATTGGAATCGTTTAACAGGTTTAACAAACCACAGAAAAAAGTGAGATAACCAATTAATGGAAGCCAGATATCCATAATGGTGTTTTTACAAATAGGGAATATTCCATCGGCTGCTTGTTTTCCTGAACATATTTCTATTGTTCCATTGTCAAGTATTCTGTATAGGGTATCGCCTTGCACATAGCCTGAAGGTTTATTGGCTATAATGGAGGCATATAAAGTAGTATCGCTTATTTGTATATTTTTTGCGGGTATTTCACTAACTATAATTGGTTCATTTTGTTTACCATTAACCATGCTGTTTAAAGTATACAGCTGACCAGTGGCTAACATAAAAAAAATGTACCCGATACTACCTACTAAAATATAAGACCAAAACCTACTTAATGCCATAATTACTAATTGTGTAACAATGGTAGCATTTTTACCACAAAGCCAAAAATGTAATTTATAGGCAGTTGTTAATATGTACTATTTACTGACTAGTAAATAAACCTTACGTGTTATAATAAATAATAAACACCCAGTCGTAAGCTAATAAGGGTATGCAAAGCAGCTTGCTTTAATATTTCTTTATTTAGATCCTCTTTTTTTAATCCACCATAGTTACTTCCCCCAAACCCTCTTCTCTCTGCATTATAATCACCCAAAGAAGAACCAGCATAGATAAACCCCGTATTCGCTTCAAAAGACAATGCACCATCTATCAAAATCTTATCAAAAAAAACTCTCCTTTTTCCAAAACGCATGGTTAAACCTATATCACTAAGCGGATCTAAATCAATGGTTTTACCTTCAATATCAACCATTTTTGGCGATATAGATTCGTAAGAAAGCCCTATAGCAAAATAATTACCACGAGGTGCTATTGCTTTAGAGGTAACTAAAGACAAGGTAAACTTATTAGAAGTGGTATAAACGTAACTACAGTCATACAGGCCGAATTCTCTGAACATACTTTCCTCATCGTAATAATCATCTTTTGAAACTAATTTTCCTTCTCCATTTAAATTACTGATAACACCCCACTTTTGGAATGAATAATCGAATGAAAGGGTGGTATGTTCGCTTACAACATAGTTTAAATCTATACGGTGTTTTATGTTTAATGCCAGTCCTGTTAAATCGGTTCCATCGGCTGCTTTAAAATCAAAAATGCTGGCAAAGGGCATTATACTCGGGGCATAGCCAATAGCCAGTCGTTTTCCTAAATAACCGGGCACTTGTGCATGGGCATTTACCAAGTACAGTAAAGAACTTACTACTAAAAATATATATCTAAATCGGGTCATTATTATTTCAGTTTAATCAGTAAATTATATAATTCAGAGGTCAGTAAATCTTTGCTGTCTCTCTCCGCACTGTACTTAATATTTCCATATTTAATTTCGCCAGTTTTAACATTATACACGGCTAAAACCAATGCATTTGAACGTTCTGGTTTGGTTAAATTATAAATGAAAAAAGGTAAATATATTCCGTAAGTAAGTACTGAATAAATGCAACCAAACAATATATCTCCGCCATCTTTTTTATCAGTAATAGCTAAATCAACAAGCATGGCTACATATTCGGTATTGTGCTTTTCTACAAAATTATGAATGGCTAAATTATCGGTTGCTAAAGGTTTAAAATCTTCGTTGTTAAAACACTCTATCATTCTCGATTTAATGAGCGTGTATTCATTATAATCATCTGAATTGTTTATTTCGGCAGGAATAATAAAATCTGCTTCGAGCTTAGCGGCTTCGGTACATTTAACAATGGTATTTTTAAACTCAACTTCTTTTTGCTCTGACTCTATATACCTTGTTGATTGCGTTTTTCGTTGGTCAATAACCAAATAGTTAGGATCTAAAAAAACCAGTTTCTTAATGCCTAAATTTTTGGTCTTTGTTATTTTTATACTGGCTTTGGTCTTTTCAAAATCCGATTCGGTATCCTCATCTTCTTTTGTTTTTTCATCAATTTTATCGGTTACATCTAAAAAATAATCTTTAAAGTCATTGGTCGATAAATAAGGTATCATAGTGTATATAGCAAAGGTTCCTTTATGCTTTATTTTATTACCGTATTTACTCTTGTTCTTTTTTGATTTCCACTCGCTTTTATTTTCAACTACCTGTTGCACATACCACGATTGTACTAAACTGTCATTATAGTCTTTTTTAAAGTAACTATACTTGGTGCTTATGTTATTGGCAAAGCTGTAAACTATGCTTTTCATATAATCGTTATCAGTTGATTTATCTGAAAAGTTATACTTTGTTTTAATATCCCAGGCCATGCGCAAGCATACAACGCTTACTTCTTCTTTGGTCATGTTATAAAAAGCATAATGCAGTTTTTGAATTTCACCCTGTACTTTATCTGGTTTTGATAAAATGGATTTACGGTAACCCTTATTAACAGCAGTAATAATCTGGTATAGACTGCGCAGTTTTGCTTCGGCCAAATATTTACTGTTGGGATTGTCTTTTTCCAACAAGTAAATGGTATATAAATTTTCTATGGGTCTAAAATTTAAACTGTATAGCCTGCACAATTCGAACCGGGCTGTTTTTTGTGTTAAATAAAAATCTTTCTCTGAAACCACAAAAAGTAATCCACCCTCTCTTTCATTGTTACCTAGATTTACTTTATCTAAAGTACGTATACGTTTGGCTATACCGGGGTGTGTGCTATTGGCATCACTTTCTTTGTCACCATCTTCTTCGTCATCGCCTGACTCTAAATTATCGTCTTTTATGGTATAATCTTGTGCAGTATCAGGCCAATATACCCTTGGTAACATCATATATGGTCTGCTTATATATGATGATGATAAAAACCTGTTTTCAAATGGTTCACCGGCATAGTGTAACATGTCTAAAGCCTTTTTAGGCTCATCCATGTTATACTGTGTTTTGGCATATAGCTTTAAGCCTTCTGCATCGGCTTCTATTTCCTGCTCTTTGTTATAGCTGTTGCTTGCAAAAATTTTATCGGCATCATCCAAGTCTTCGTACTCATCTATTCCTTTTTGTATTTTTTTTCTTTCTACAAAAATGTTAAACGAATGGCCTTTGGCATAATGTGATATTTCGTGCGCTAATATAAACGCTAATTGTGCTTCTGATTTAACATGAGCCAATAAGCCCATATTGATAAATATTTTTCCATCGCTAAAAGCAAAAGCATTTACTGATGGCGATTGTACTACATATACTTTTACTTCGTTACTTAACTTGGTATTTGATTCTAAAAGTTTATCAACTATTTTATTGATATAATCATTGACAGGTGAATTAAATAAAATTCTTCCCCCGCGCAGTAAATCGGATACAGCAAAATTCGACTCTAATAAAAACTCTTTTTTGTCTCTTAACTTTACGTTTTTATCGTTCTTACTTTTATGTTCCTGTACGTTTTGTTTGTACTGCTCGCTGGCAAAGTTGGTATATTCCGCAGGAAGATTTCCTGTATTTTTTATATTCTTATAATTATCAAAATCCTGCGATGTGGCAACTTTTATACTTAATAAAAATACGGCTAAAATTTTTATTCTCAATTTCATTCTTAATGTATGCTATAGTTTAAATTAATCGTATAAAGGCAACTCTATTTTGTTAAAATAAAACACGCTGCGTTTTTTATTTTTACCTTTTTCGTTTTTGTTTTTTATATCTAAACTACCACTTGCTATGTAATAATCATCGTACCAGTATTCTATATCGCTATTGGTATAAGAAGCTGTTATTTTATCTCCTTTTTTCTCGGTATTACTCATATCTACCTGTTTAAAGTTACGGGTATTATTTTCTTTGTCGAAAGTTTGGGTTTTTAAAATATACCCATCATTGTACACAACGGTATATTCATTATCACCGGTTTCATAAAACTTAAAGCGTTCTTTTAAGAAGAATGTCAACGGGCCGTTCACGTTAAATCCGTTATCCCAAAGCAGCTCACCTTCGTTACTAATAGCAAATATCAAAGTGCCTGAATATTGGTAACCTACAAAAACAGTTACTGTTCTGGTTTGCATTCTTCCATTTACCATTGAAACTTCTGTATGGGTTTCATATTTCGGATAATAGGTTTCTCCAAAAAATACTTTCTCATCTTCTCTTACTATTACATCGTGGAAAATAACCTGCATGGTAATATTAGCAGCCTTGCCCGTTTTAGCGCTTTTCTTAATGGCTTTATCCTCGGCTCTGGTAGTGGCTACTTTAAAGTTTTTAAATTTATTCCAAGGAATTGTTTTAAAGAATTTTTGTTTGTTGTTGGTCATCATTCCCACATAAATTCCCTGGGTAACATTTCCTGTTCCTGTTTTCATACCGGTAATAGGCCCGTAAGCACCAACTATTACTTTGTTTTCAGCATCTATGTGGTTTAGCTTTCCTTTATATACTTCAATGTTTTGTGGTATTTTAATATTTACATCGGCATTTAGCTTACCGCCTTTAATTGTCCTGATAGATAATTTAGATATTTTCTTGTACTTATGTTTAACAGTAAAGCTTAATTCATCAATACTGTCATGTTGATCAATATCTACAATTTCGCCAATTCCTTTTCCATAGTTTTCCATTAAAAACTCTTTCTTGGAACCACTTTTAGTTTTCATATCAACATTTACTATATATGGCTTGAAGGTTGGTGTGTAAAAAATAAGTGGTATATAGCATAAGCAAGCTGACAGGCAGGTAACCATTTGTAAGTCGCTTTGTGTCGGGCCTATTTTTCCGGCTAAACTAACTACGCCATTTTTAACCAGCATTTGTTTTAAATGCAAGGCTTTATCTAACAAGCCAGGAAATGTTTTTATTTCTTTGGTAGCAATGTTTAATTTAACCAACAGGTAATCTTTAAAGTAAGGATCAGTCAAAAATGTATTGCCATGTGAGTTTTTATTATTAGTAAACAAAAAATACAGATTCTCTCCTTCAAACTGGTAATCTAAAATCTTATAGTCTTTATTTATGGTAATTTTTGTTTTGTAGTCTTCTTCAAACGAAACATCTAATTTTTTAAAGATGAAATCTTTCAAACCATTTTTAGCTTTCGATTCCGGCATATAGGCAACGATTAAACCTTGGCTATCAACTGGAATAACTTTAAAGCTTGCTTCCGCATCATCCATATTTAGTTCTTTATGAATTTTTATGGCGTCTTTAATGGTTTCTGCTTCCGGAGCTTTGTTTTTTTGGGCAATTACCCCTAAGCAGCTAAAAATTACTAAACTAAATAGTATTATTTTTTTCATCTATTATTAATTATTTTGCGGAAAAATAATTTTTTTTATAATGTTTCCAAACAAATTTGTATTAATTCTGTTATTGTTTTTCGTTAAACACGGATTCTGTCAATCGGCATTAACACTTGAAAACATTATACAAGTAAAACTGAGTACACAACCTTTAGTAAAACACGTCAATAAAAAATCTCTTTTATTTCGCTTTTATAAAAATTTAATTTCATCGCAAGATGGTAACTCCTGTGGGTTTTATCCAAGCTGCTCGCAGTTTGCGGCAGAATCTATCAGTAAGAAAGGAATTGTTATTGGCACCTTTGCTGCATTTGACAGGTTGAGCAGATGCAATGGACATAACCATGAATTTTACTTGTTTCACCCCACCACTCAAAAGCTACTCGATTTAGTTCAGTGAAGTTTGTCATATTTTCATTATTGGTTTTTAGTTGGGGGTTTTCTAAAGCCCAGAATATTTTTGACTATGAGCACAACATAACTTACGCTAAATATTTATATGAGCATAAAGACTATAAACAAGTATTGGGAATATTGAATACGTTTGACTCGAATACAAATAATAAAAACGAAATAGCTATTTGGAAAGTACGGTGTTACTTAAATCTTAAGCAATATACAGAAGCTGATTATACACTTCAATCTATACAAGTAAATGTAAAGCATAAACCGGAGTATGATTTCTTATTGCTTAAAAATAGTTTATTAAGTAATAATTTCACTAAATATAATAGTTATGTATTTGACAGTACAAATGCCCTCATAGCAGAGTTGCTTTGTTACCGAGAGTTTTATACCAAAGGAATTGATAGCGCTATTGTTTATACGCAAAAAAACATACACGATACTTTATTAATGCAGTATATGGTTGGTGTTTTTAGCAAAGCCAAGCCTGCTTACCGTTATAAAAAGCCTTGGCTAGCTGCTACTTTATCCATTGTTCCCGGATTAGGGCAAGTTTATACCCGACAATATGCAGACACTTATCTGGGCTTAATTCCTTTTTATTTACATGGTACTATTGCTTACATGGCGTTTTCGCAAGCGGGGATACAAAGTATTTTTGGTTGGTTAAATACCGCTATGGCTTCGGGCTTTTATATAGGTAATATTTACGGTGCAGCACAATCAGCCAAACGTATTAATCAAATAAATTTTTTAAAAACAAATGATGAAATTAAAAAGCGTATTAGTAGCTTGGAGTTTTAGTTTGTTTTTTTCTTTTTGTTTTGGTCAAACTATTGAGCAAACAAAAACCAAAGCAGATTCATTACTAACATCAGGTTTGTATCAGCAGGCGGATGTTTTGTATGACCGTATTATTTTTTTTGCTGACAGTACGCAACAACTACAAGCATTGGAAAAAGGAGCTGTTTGCAAGGCTGCACTTAATAAATTTGCCGAGGCTGCTCAATATTATAAATTGGCAAGTAAACTCGTATCGGCTGACAGCTTGTACTATAATTTATTACTACAACAAGCTTTATGTTTGGTAATGGATGAGCAGTTTGAAACGGCTCAAAAAATATTAACAGAAATACAATTGTTTGAACCTGCTGAGTATTACAAACAGAAGTCGTTTTTACTCAATGGCATTATAGAAACGCAACAATTAAACTTTTTAACGGCTAAAATTTATTTTGATAGTAGTGCCCATTTAGTACATACCAATGATAGCATTCTACTGTACGATTTATTAAATAAAAACTACAAAGCTGTAAGCTTTAACCCTAATGCAGCATCCTTTTACAGTGCTGTTCTACCGGGCTTAGGCCAATCTGTTCATGGCGATTTTAAAAACGGAATAAACTCATTTGTTATCAATGCTGCTTTAATTACAGCTTTTGTTTATACAGGTATCCAGTATAACTTTATCAGTTCGTTCTTGTTCTTTTCTGTTTACTGGCCCCGTTTTTATATAGGAGGCATAACAAGCAGCAAGGATATTGCAAACCGCAAACTTAAAGCCATACAAAAAGAGTACTTGCGCAGCTATTTAAAAATATACCTGAAGTATTAATCGAAATTATTTAGTGTTTACACTAATTCCCAACTCATTCAATTGTTTTTGATCAATCGGGCTAGGGCCATCTATCATTACATCGCGTCCTGAATTGTTTTTAGGAAAAGCTATAAAGTCTCTGATTGAGTTTTCGCCACCAAAAAGTGAACATAACCTGTCAAAGCCAAAAGCAATTCCACCATGTGGTGGTGCACCATATTCAAAGGCATTCATTAAAAAGCCAAACTGTGCTTGTGCTTCTTCTTTTGTAAAGCCTAATACTTCAAACATTTTACCTTGTAATGTTTTATCGAAAATACGGATAGAACCTCCTCCTACTTCCACTCCATTAATAACCATATCATAGGCATTGGCTCTTACTTTAGCATAATCACCATTAGTTAAAAAGGCTATATCTTCGGGTTTTGGTGCGGTGAACGGATGGTGCATAGCGAACCAGCGGTCTTCTTCTTCAATAAACTCTAATAAAGGAAAATCAACTACCCAAAGACACGAATACACTTCCGGGTTACGTAAACCCATGCGTGTTCCCATTTCTAAACGTAATTCGCATAATGCTTTACGTGTTTTATCAACTCCACCTGCCATTAATAATAACAAATCGCCAGGCTGCGCCTGCATAGCTTCTGCCCAAGTTTTTAAAGCTGCTTCATCATAAAATTTATCTACTGATGATTTAATGGTTCCATCGGCATTTACACGTGCATACACTAAACCTGTTGCGCCAATTTGTGGGCGTTTTACAAATTCGGTTAATTCATCTAATTGCTTACGGGTATATTCTGCACAACCTTTGGCACAAATACCCACTACTAATTCTGCATTATCAAATACGGGAAAACCTGTGCCTTTGGTTAATTCATTTAACTCTACAAATTTCATATCGAAACGTGTATCGGGCTTATCGGAACCATAATATTTGGCCGCATCGGCAAAGGTCATTCTTGGTAAAGTATCAATATCAATTCCTTTTACATTTTTGAACAAGTGTTTTACCAATCCTTCAAACATGTTTAAAATATCTTCCTGCTCCACAAAGCTCATTTCGCAATCTATCTGCGTAAATTCCGGTTGGCGGTCAGCACGTAAATCTTCATCTCTGAAACATTTTACTATCTGGTAATAGCGATCCATACCCGCTACCATTAACAACTGCTTAAATGTTTGTGGTGATTGTGGCAAAGCGTAAAACTGTCCTTGGTTCATACGGCTTGGCACCACAAAATCGCGTGCGCCTTCGGGTGTCGATTTAATTAGAACAGGTGTTTCTACTTCTGTAAATTGTTGTGCATCTAAGAAAACGCGCGTTTGCTGGCTCATTTTATGGCGCAACAATAAATTATCGCGAACGGGTTTTCTGCGAATATCTAAATAACGGTATTTCATGCGCAAATCATCGCCACCATCGGTATTGTCTTCAATGGTAAATGGAGGTGTTTGTGCTTCATTTAATACTTCAAATTCCGTTACTTCTATTTCTATTTCGCCTGTAAGAATATTGTTGTTCTTGCTACTGCGCTCTATTACTTTACCTGTAATTTTTAATACAAACTCACGACCGCATTTGCGGGCTTTTTCGCAAATAGCAGCATTGGTTTCCATATTAAAAGCCAATTGGGTAATACCATACCTGTCGCGTAAGTCTATAAAAGTCATTCCACCTAAATCGCGGCTTTTTTGTAACCAACCGCTTAGGGTAACAGTTTTATCAATATCAGTAATTCTAAGTTCTCCGCAGGTATGTGTTCTGTGCATAAATGTATATTTAACAAACTTTTCTTAACAAGAAAAGTCAATTTTTTAAGGTGCGAAAGTAATAAAATATTTAGCTACTCAAACAGAATTATAGCACCAAAACGGATATAGTTTTAACAACTCCTGTTTTGTCAGCAAAAAGTAAATTTACCTGATATGGCTGTTTTGGCTATTCTATTTTTTAAGTGGTACTTTTTGTTACCGTATCTTTTTTATATTGCTCCCATGTTTACATTTAAAAATATAGTTGTTTCTATTAAAAAATATAAAATAGTTTTTGCCTTTTTAATCGTTGGCTTAGTGTCATTTAAAGGGGTTGATACTTACTTTGAAATTTCTAAAAACATGGATTTGTTTTCTACTGTTTTTAAGGAAATAAATACGTACTACGTAGATGAAATAGATGCGGGTAAACTAACCAAAAAGGCTATTGACGAAATGTTAAATACGCTGGATCCTTACACCAATTATATTAGCGAGGCGGAAGCGGAAGATTTCAGGTTTCAAATGACCGGGCAATATGGTGGTGTGGGTGCACAAATTGGAACCAAAGGCGACTATGTAGTTGTTACCGATCCATACGAAGGTTATCCTGCACAAAAGGAAGGTTTGTTACCGGGCGATTTAATTGTGGCTGTAGAGGGAAAAACAACCAAAGGCAAAAACACTACTGAAATAAGCAAATTGTTAAAAGGCCAGGCCGGAAGCAAAGTAAATATAACTATTAGCCGTAATGGGGTTGAAACGAAAAAAACACTTACACGTGAAGAAATTAAAGTGAAAAATGTACCCTACTTTGGTATGATTAACAATGAAACCGGTTATATTAAACTAAGTGGTTTTACCAATGATGCGGGCGAAGAGGTTCGCAATGCTTTTATTGATTTAAAGAAAAATAATAACTTAAAAAATATAGTACTGGATGTAAGGGGAAATCCGGGTGGCTTACTACACGAAGCTGTTAATATTGTAAATATTTTTGTACCGCAAGGACAAGAAGTGGTAAGCACTAAAGGTAAAGTTAAGGAATGGGAAAAAACCTACAGAACTTTAAATCCTAGTACTGATGAAGCTATTCCTTTGGTGGTTTTAACCAATAAAAATTCAGCATCGGCATCGGAAATTGTAAGTGGTACTATTCAAGACTTAGACAGGGGGATTATTATTGGCCAAAAAACTTTTGGAAAAGGATTGGTACAATCTACCCGACCATTAAACTACAATGCACAAATAAAAATTACAACTGCTAAATACTACACACCAAGCGGTCGTTGCATTCAGGCGCTTGATTACTCTCACAAGGACGAAGAAGGCCATGCAGAAAGTGTACCTGACAGTTTAAAGAAAGCTTTTAAAACAAAAATTGGCCGTAAGGTACTTGATGGTGGTGGTGTTGACCCTGATATAAAAGTGGAGTTGAAACAACTATCTAAAATTAGTGAGAGTTTAATGGGTAAACAATTGATTTTTGATTTTGCTACTTACTACAGAAACAAAAATGCAAGCATTGCCGATGCTAAGACTTTTAAATTAAGCGAGGCTGATTTTGACGACTTTAAAAAGTTTATTGCTGATAAAGATTACGCCTATAGTACTGCTACGGAAACAGCCTTATTGGAAGTGAAAAAGAAAGCAGAGGATGAAAAATATTTTGATGCTATTAAAACACAATTTGAAAGTATTAAACAAAGTTTAAACCATGATAAACTGGCTGATATTGATAAAAACAAAAAAGAAATTATTGAATTATTAGAGGAAGAAATAGTAAGAAGATATTATTTCCAAAAAGGTAAAATTGAAGCTGGTTTCGCACACGACAATGATATACAGGAAGCATTAAAAATATTTGCTGATAAAAATGCTTACCAAAAAACACTAACTGTAGCTAAACCATAATGCTTGAAATTTCAGACTTCATTATTTTAGCTTTAGCAGGTTGTTTAGGTGGCTTTCTATCAGGTTTTTTAGGTGTTGGCGGAGGTATTATTTATGTACCCATACTTGATTATTTCCTGTCAAAATATTTTAGCAATAGCAGCGAGATAGTAAAAGCAGTACTCGCCAACTCTTTGTTTACTATTTTATTTTCGGCCACCATTGCCAGTTACAAGCAATACAAACTGGGTAATTTCTTTTTAAAGGAAATTGTATTAACCGCTATACCAGGTATTGTTACGGTTGTTGTTATGCATACGCTTATTAACCAAGGAAGCTGGTATAACCGCGAAACTTTTTTATGGTTTTTCTTAATCATGTTACTTTTTGTAGTGATTAAAATGTTTTTATCAAAACCTAAAAGCCATGAACAGGAAACAGCGATAGCTAGTCCTTTTAAATACTATGTTACTGGTGGTTTTGCCGGTATAGTAACTGCTATGTCGGGGCTTGGCGGTGGTGTTATTATGACACCTATATTTACCGAATGGTTAAAAATAAATATTAAAAAAGCCAGTGCTATTTCAACAGGTGTTATACCGGCCTTTGCTTTTGTAGTGGGTATACTTAATTTAAAAGAAGTTCCTGAAACCCAAATAAGCCAATGGCAAATAGGTTTTATTATATTTCCGGTAGTGTTACCGCTTATACTGGCCACCTTTATTTTTGCCCCCTACGGAGTTAAAATAGCACAAAAAAGTAATTCGAAAACAATTCAAATAACTTTTGCTAGTTTTGCTTCTCTTATATTACTCAAAGTTATTTATGAATTATTTGTACAATAAGCTAAGCGCTTCTGTTTTTATTTTATTGGCATTGGTAAGCCAAACCAAAGCTCAATCCATTCAAAAAAGTGATGACGATATTATTAACTCATTGCAACAAAATATAAGCTACCTGTCTGATGAAAAACTGGAAGGCCGATTAATGGGAAGCAGAGGCGAAAAAATGGCTTACGAATTTCTGGTAGATAATTTTCAATCATTGGGTTTTGTGGCCAAAGGAACTAACGGTAGCTTTATACAAACTTTTTCGCTCAATAAACTGTCGTATAACAATGTAAATTTCAGCATTAAAAAGAAAAGCTACGAACAGGTTTTTAAAGGGCTTAATCCAATAGAATTTTACCCGTTAACGCAAAGCAATATTGGCAAAATAAAAGGTAAAACTATTTGGTTGGGTTTAGGCGAAGCTGCTGACTACGTAAACAAAAAAAATATTGACGGAAAAATATTTGTAATAAAATTAGGTGCGCCAAACATAAGCACTAAACCATTAGAAGATAGAATTGATACAGCCATTAAATTAGGTGCGGAAGCCATTGTAATTGTAAACCAATACCAAGATATACTGGAGCCAGAATTTAAACCTTTTTTTAAACCTAATTTTAGAAAAGTACCTGTTTATTTATTTACCCATAAAACAAAAATAGATACGCTTAATTTTGATAATGCTACGGTTGAATTAAACATTGATACTGTTACACGCTCCTTAGAAGGACACAATGTAATTGCATACATTAACAATAAAGCACCCAACACGGTTGTTATTGGTGCGCATTACGACCATTTAGGCTATAACGAATTGGGTGGCTCTACTTACAGAAGAACAGAAAACGAAAAACCACAGATACACAATGGTGCTGACGACAATGCCAGTGGGACTGCTGCTTTAATTGAATTAGCAGAGATTATTAAAAAAGCCAACTTACGTAAAAACAATTATTTGTTTATTGCCTTCAGTGGTGAAGAAGAGGGTTTATTGGGCTCGAATTATTTTGTCAAAAACCCGACCATTGATATAAGCAAAGTAAACTACATGATTAACATGGATATGGTGGGCAGATTGGATTCTACTAAAAACACTTTTTCAATCAATGGGGTAGGTACATCGCCTATTTGGCGTGAAGCTTTGAGAGTGGTAAATGTAAAAGGTTTAAATGCACCTATAACTACCGAAAGTGGTTCAGGCGCAAGTGATCATACTTCGTTTTACAACATGGATATACCAGTATTGCATTTTTTTACCGGCTCACATTACGATTACCATAAACCCAGCGATGACCATGATTTAATTAATTATAAAGGAGAGATGAATATTATAAAATATATTTATCAATTGGTTTATAACCTGGAGAAGGTAGATAAATTAACTTTTACCAAAACTAAAGATACGGACCATAGCGGAACGGCTTCATCATTTAAAGTTACTTTAGGCATTATGCCTGATTATTTATACGAAGGCAAGGGCATAAAAATAGATGGTGTAACAGAAGGCAAGCCTGCTGCCAATGCCGGTTTAAAGAAAGGCGATAATATTGTAAAATTAGGTAGTTACACTATTGCCGATATGACTTCGTACATGGAAACTTTGGGTAAATTTAACAAGGGTGATAAAACAACCATTACATATATAAGAGATGGTAAAACGATAGAAGCCAATGTTACTTTTTAGGTAAATCGGAAAGAATAGCTTTGCTTTATAAACATCAACCCCAAATACAATGAATAATAAATGGTCATTCTTAAAAGATAGCTACTGGTATGTTCCGGTAAAATATTTACCCGCTCTTCAAATGAGCCCCGAAACAACAGAACCAACTCAAATGTTAGACCAAACGGTTTGGCAAATTACGGGTTACAATGATGGTTATTTTTGGGGAAATTGTGCAGCTTTGATATATGAAGCAGGAACGCAACCGACCAACAGCCCAAATGCAATGAGGCTGGTTGGCACTATTACACCTGAAGGTACTGTTCAAATTGCATTTATGCCTATTATAAATATTGGGGCATCAATGGCTACTTCGGGATTTGGTAAAATGAAAGAAGATAATAAACAATGGGTATTTGAAATGCAGATGTCATCAGGCGTTACAGATCTGGTAGCTCATTGGGCGGAAATGTATGAAACAAGTGAAGGAGAACCTTCATGGAAAAAGCTTCCAGGAACTGATTATTCTGTACCTGATTTTTTAGCTGCTGCAGGATTTTAATATTTCATTTAATGCAATAAAAAAGCCCCGAAGTTCGGGGCTTTTTTATTTATTGAGCTAACATCTTTTTCCAACTGATAGCCTCATCTAATATGGACTTAATTTGTGCTATCGGAATACGCTCTTGCACCATTGAGTCGCGATGGCGAATGGTTACAGTTTGGTTTTCCAGGCTTTCATGATCAACAGTAATACAGAAAGGAGTACCTAATGCATCCTGTCTGCGGTAACGTTTGCCTATGGCATCTTTCTCTTCGTAAAAACAATTGTAATCAAATTTCAAATCGTCAATTATTTTACGGGCTACTTCTGGTAAACCATCTTTTTTGGTTAACGGGAAAATAGCTACTTTATAAGGAGCCAATACCGGAGGTAAACTCAATACCACACGGGTATCTTTTTTATCACCTTCGCCTACTTCTTCTTCCTTATAGCTGGCACATAAAGTATATAAGAATAATCGGTCTAAACCTATACTGGTTTCAATAACGTAAGGAATATAGTTGCCATACGCTTTGCCGTTTTCATCCAGCTCCGCATCAAAATATTGCATTTTTTTGCCTGAGTGTTCCTGATGGCTGCTTAAATCAAAATCAGTACGCGAATGAATACCTTCTACTTCTTTAAATCCAAATGGAAAATCAAATTCAATATCAACAGCAGCATCAGCATAATGGGCTAGTTTTACATGGTCGTGGAAACGGTAGCTGGCTTTATCAAAACCAAGCGCATGGTGCCATTTTATGCGCGCTTCTTTCCAATATTCGTACCATTGTTTTTGTGTACCCGGGCGAACAAAAAACTGCATTTCCATTTGTTCAAACTCGCGCATACGCATAATAAACTGGCGTGCTATAATTTCGTTTCTGAATGCTTTACCTGTTTGGGCTATACCAAAAGGTATTTTCATTCTACCTGTTTTTTGTACATTTAAAAAGTTGACAAAAATACCCTGAGCCGTTTCCGGACGTAAGTATATTTTATCAGCATCTTCAGCCATAGCACCCATTTCGGTACTAAACATCAGGTTAAACTGACGTACGTCTGTCCAGTTGCGGGTTCCGCTAATCGGACAAGCTATTTCGTGTTGTTCTATTAATGTTTTTAGTTGATTTAAATCGTTTGCCAATAAAGCATTGTCAAGCGCAGTTTGTAATTCCTCCGCTTTATTGGTTTTACCATCTTTCTGGTATTTAGCAATTTTATCTTCTAATAAGTTATCAGCCCTGTAACGTTTTTTGCTATCCTTGTTATCAATCATCGGGTCGCTGAAACCATCAATATGGCCGCTGGCTTTCCATGTTTTAGGATGCATAAAAATGGCAGCATCCAAGCCTACTATATTTTCGTGCATTTGCACCATAGCTTTCCACCAGTATTGACGCAAATTATTTTTTAATTCTACTCCATTCTGACCATAGTCATAAACAGCACCAAGTCCGTCATAAATTTCGCTACTTGGAAAAACAAAGCCATACTCTTTGCAATGTGATACTACCTTCTTAAAAATTTCTTCGCTCATAAAATGTGGCGCAAAATAATGTATTTTAGTTTGTATGGATACTATAAAATAGAAATTTATATCGGTTTATGAGTAAGCAATGGATATTTGGAACCCTTTAATATTCTGTTTTTTTTAATCGGTTTTATGTTATTTTTGTTCTGTTGAAAAAGCTATTAGCCATATTATTCTTAACTGTATATGTGTTTTCGGCTACGGAATTTAGTCAGTTGCTAAAGCTTCCGTTGTTGGTGGAGCATTATATTGAACACAAAGAAGAAAACAAGCTTATTACTTTTTTAGAATTTTTGCACATGCATTATTCTACAGCTCACGCTAAAGATGCTGACTACAATAAAGACATGAAATTGCCTTTTAAATCGCCAAGTAATACCATTGCTTTTAATGCGCTAAATTGTTTGCAGGCTAATTTTGAAACAGAATTAAATTATCCTGTTCAAAACTCCAAAGCCTTTTATTTTATTTATTCGGAACATATTCCAAACTCTGCATTATTAAACGCCATCTGGCAACCACCTAAACAAGCTTAAGTATTTTATTTTTCGGTTAAATCAGCTGCATTTTGCGGTTTGGTTTTATTTTTATTAACTAAATAATACTTTAGCTTATGCTGAATAAAATTATCATGTTTTCTGTTAAGCAGAAACTAATAATTGGGTTATTTGTGTTGGGTTTAATTGCATTGGGCAGTTACCAGTTTAGCAAATTACCTATTGATGCCGTACCCGACATTACCAATAACCAGGTACAGGTAATCACCATTGTTCCCTCGTTGGGAGCAACGGATATTGAAAGGTTAATTACCTTTCCCATTGAACAAGCCAATAGCAATATTCCTGGCTTGATTGAAATACGTAGTTTTTCGCGCTTTGGCCTTTCTCTAGTAACCATTGTTTTTGACGACAATACGGATGTGTATTGGGCACGACAACAGGTAAGCGAGCGGTTGCAATTGGTTAAAGAAGTTATTCCTGCAGGAGTAGGCATACCTACTTTAGCACCCGTTACCACAGGTCTTGGCGAAATATACCAATACACTGTAAAAGCGAAAAAAGGCTACGAAGAAAAATTCAACTTAACTGACTTGCGCACCATTCAGGATTGGATGATAAGACGCCAGTTATTGGGTGTACCCGGAGTAGCTGATGTAAGTAGCTTTGGCGGCTATTTAAAACAATATGAAATTGCAATCAATCCTGATAAACTTAAATCGTATAATATTACCATAGCCGATGTATTTAAAGCTTTGGAACAAAACAACCAAAATACCGGAGGCGCTTATATTGAAAAACACTCTACCGTATTATCCATTAAAAGTGAGGGTTTAATTGGCAGCATTGACGACATTAACAATATAGCCGTTAAAAGTACCAGCAACGGAACACCTTTATTTATAAAAGATGTAGCCGAAGTAAAAATTGGTCATGCTATACGTTATGGGGCACTTACCCGCAATGGCGAAGGTGAAGTAGCCGGAGCAGTGGTCATGATGCTAAAAGGAGCTAATAGTGAAATAGTTATTGATAAAGTAAAAGAACGCATTGAACTGATAAAACAAACTTTGCCTGAAGGAGTAGAAATAGATGCCTTTCTGGACAGAACCAAAATGGTAAAAAATGCCATTGGCACGGTAGAAACAAACTTATTGGAAGGTGCATTGATTGTTATTTTTGTATTGGTGTTGTTCTTAGGTAATTTCAGGGCAGGCTTACTCGTAGCATCCGTTATTCCTTTAGCCTTATTATTTGCCATAATTATGATGAACTTATTTGGCGTAAGTGGCAACTTAATGAGTTTAGGTGCACTCGACTTTGGCTTGATAGTAGATGGAGCTGTTATTATAGTAGAAGCAGTTATGCATCAACTGGCGAGAAAAAATGCCAATCAACTCAATTCTTCTTTACAGGTATATACAGATAAAGAAATGGACTCGCTGGTAACGGAATCATCGAAGAAAATGATGAACAGTGCGGTGTTTGGACAAATTATTATTTTAATAGTGTACTTACCTATTTTTAGTTTACAGGGTATTGAAGGCAAAATGTTTAAACCCATGGCACAAACTGTATCGTTTGCATTGTTAGGTGCTTTCATTTTATCGCTAACTTATATACCTATGATGAGTGCATTGGTTTTAAGTAAAAAAATGAAACTTAAAATGAACTTTTCTGATAAGTTAATGGCCTGGATTGAAACCCGTTTTGAAAAGCTATTGAGCCGCATTCTACATTTTCCTAAAACAGTTATTCTTATCAGTATTTCTTTATTTATAATGGCTGTTTTTACGTTAACCAATTTAGGTGGCGAGTTTATTCCCTCCTTAGAAGAAGGTGACTTTGCTGTTGAAACAAGGGTATTGCCGGGCAGCAACTTAAACGTATCTGTTGATGCTACTTCAAAAAGCGAAAAACTTTTACTCGCTCAATTTCCGGAAGTAATAAAAGTAGTAAGTAAAATAGGTAGTGGCGAAGTACCAACCGACCCCATGCCTATTGATGCCAGTGATATGATGGTTATTTTAAAAGACAAAAGCGAATGGACCTCTGCCAAAACTTTTGATGAACTGGCAGAAAAAATGACCACAGCTTTAGAAGCCATACCCGGTGTTACGTTTGGTTTTCAGTATCCTGTTCAAATGCGTTTTAATGAGTTAATGACTGGGGCTAAACAAGATGTGGTATGCAAAATATTTGGCGAAAACTTAGATACGCTTACCCATTATGCCAACAAGCTAGCTCATATTATTGAAACTGTTGATGGAGCCATTGGTTTATATGTAGAACCTGTTGCAGGGATGCCGCAAATAGTAATTACTTATAACCGGGCCAATATTGCACAATATGGTTTAAACATTGCCGATATCAATAAAATTATCAATACAGCTTTTGCGGGGCAAAGTACTGGTATGGTTTACGAAGGTGAAAAAAGATTTGATTTAGTAGTGCGCATGAATAGTGCACAGAGAACAGACATAGCAGATGTACAAAACTTATTAATTCCAACGTCAAACGGAGCGCAAATACCACTTAACCAAGTAGCCGATGTACAGATAAAAGAAGGGCCAAACCAAATACAACGGGAAGATACCAAACGCAGAATTGTGGTAGGCTTTAACGTACACAACAGGGATGTAGAAAGCATAGTAAACGAACTGAAAGAAAAAGTAAATGCACAAGTTAATCTGCCCGATGCTTATTATGTAACTTATGGTGGTGCTTTTGAAAATTTAACCGCTGCTAAAAAGCGTTTAAGCATAGCCGTTCCTGTTTCCTTATTGCTTATATTTTTACTGCTGTACTTTGCTTTTAAATCAGTTAAACATGGTTTACTTATTTATACCGCTATTCCACTTTCAACCATTGGTGGTGTGTTTGCTTTAGCCGCACGTGGCATGCCTTTTAGCATTAGTGCGGGCATTGGTTTTATAGCTTTGTTTGGCGTAGCCGTACTCAATGGTATAGTGCTTATAGCAGAGTTTAACAAACTAAAACAAAGCGGTATGACCAACTTAAAAGAATTGGTTATACAAGGTACCAAGCTACGTTTACGACCTGTATTAATGACTGCTTTTGTTGCCTCGTTAGGATTTTTCCCGATGGCTTTTAGCAATGGTGCAGGAGCCGAAGTACAAAGACCTTTAGCCACCGTAGTAATTGGGGGTTTACTCGTAGCCAGTTTTTTAACCCTATTTGTATTGCCCCTGCTATATATATTATTTGAAAACGGCTTTAGCAGTAAAAACAATAAAGGTATGGCAACTACTTTAAGCATTATACTTGTTTTGGTGTTGAGTACCTATAGCCAACAAAGTCAGGCACAAAACACCATTACCTTATCGGCAGCTATTGACAGTGCTTTGGCCAATAACCTTCAAGTAAAAAGCGATCGTTTAAAAGCCGACTATAGTAAAAAGTTGATTAACTCAGGAGCAGCTTTACCACAAACTACCATAAGTGGCGAGTTTGGTCAAATAAATAGTTACTATACCGACAATAAGTTTTCCATTAGTCAAACACTCAATTTTCCTACAATTTACAGCAAACAAAAAGAAACCTTATTGCAACAATGGAAAGGCAATGTAATAGCTGTTAACTTAAAAGAAATAGAAGTAAAGAAACAAGTACGCTTAGCCTATGCTACCTATTTGTATTTGGTTGCCAAGCAAAAATTATTATGGCATATTGATTCACTCTATACCGATTTTTTAAGCAAAGCTACACTTAAATTCAAAGCTGGCGAAAGCAATATATTAGAGTTAAAAACAGCCGAAAACCAACGTACCCAAATAGCTATTCAATTGCAACAATTGAATACAGATATGGATATAATGATTACACAATTTCAGTTGCTACTCAATACCAAAACCATCTTTATTCCTGCCAATGCACCTTTAAAACTAAGCAACAACTTGTTGCTTGATAGCAGTCAGATAAACAACCACCCAAGCATACAGTTAAGTATGCAATACAAACAATTGTTATTGGCGCAAACCCGGTTTGAAAAAGCAAGATTATTACCTGATATAAGCTTTGCTTATAATAACATGACCATGCGTGGCTTGGGTGCTAATGATGTACTTTACGACAATACTACCCGTTTCCAATCAGCACAAATAGGCTTAGGTATTCCTTTGTTTTACGGTGCTTACAAGGCACGTATTAAAGCCGCTAAATCGAATGAGTTAATAGCTGAAAACAATTTGCTGCTTGAAAAAAACACCTTACAGTTACAGCTAAAAAATGCTTTTACCCAATACTACAGTTACATAAAAACAGTTGATTACTACGAAACAAGCAGCTTGCAGGGTGCCAACAGTATCATAGAAACAGCCAATAAGCAACTAAGCAATGGCAGCATTAGTTATATTGAATGGACTATGCTGAGTAACCAAGCTGTTAACATACAAAGCGACTATTTGAGCGAAGTGCTTAAGCTAAACGAAAGCATTATTTACTTACAATACTTAATGAATAAATAGTATGGAAACAAAAAAAGTAAACAGCATAAAAATGCAACAGCTATTGGTAGCCGTATCCATTGTTTTATTTATTTTAAAAGTAATCGCATGGTATATTACTTCATCAGTAGCTATACTAACCGATGCCATGGAAAGCACCGTAAATATTATAGCGGGGCTGATAGGCTTGTACAGCATTATTCTTTCTTCCAAACCACGCGATAAAGAACATCCTTACGGACATGGTAAAGTAGAATTTTTATCATCAGCCATTGAAGGCATTTTAATAAGCATAGCAGGCCTGATTATTATATATAAAGCATCACTTAATTTTATACATCCACCACAGTTAAAACAGCTTGATTACGGTTTAATTATTGTAGCTGTTACCGCGCTTATTAATTATATTGTCGGTTACTTTTGTATTCAAAAAGGAAAAAAAGAAAACTCTCCTATCCTTATTGCCAGCGGTTCCCATTTACAAAGCGATACTTATTCAACTATTGGTTTATTAGCAGGTATTGGTTTGATATTATTAACAGGTTATACCTGGTTAGATAGTGCAGCAGCTATATTGTTTGCCTTCATTATTATTTACACAGGTTACAAAATTATACGCAAAGCCATTTCAGGTATCATGGATGAATCGGACACCGAAATAATAGGCCGTATAGTAAGCGTATTAAACGAACATAGAAATACCAATTGGATTGATGTACACAATATGCGTGTAATAAATTATGCCGGCTTTTATCATATTGACTGCCATTTAACAGTGCCTTATTATATTAATGTAAAAGAGGGACACCACCTATTAGATACCTTAACTGATCTACTCAAAAAACACTTTGACAACAGCGTGGAATTTTTTATTCATATAGATGGATGTATCCCTACACAATGCGCCATTTGTAATATACCCAAATGCCCAGTAAGGCAAACAGCATTTATTAAACATATTGATTGGACTAACGATAATATTTTATCAAATCAAAAACACACATTACTTTCATGAAAACATCACATTTTATATATCATATTTTAAAAAGTCAGTTTGAGCGGAGTCCGATAGCTATCGGACGAGAACTTGTTGGACAAAGAACTTTTACTTATACAACCCTACTCCTTTTGCTACTCTTGACCGCTTGTGGCAACAACAAACCCGTGGAGCAAGCAACAGCAGTTGATAATGAAACCTTGATTGAATTAAGCAACGAACAATTGGTAAATGCCAATATTGTGGTAGGCAAATTGGAGCAAAAAAATATATCGAGTGTATTAAAAGTAAATGGCAAAATAGATGTACCACCACAAAACATGGTATCTATCAGTGTTGCACTTGGTGGTTATTTAAAAGAAAGCAAATTATTGGCTGGTATGCATGTAAGCAAAGGCGAAGTATTAGCCGTTATGCAGGACCAACAGTATATACAACTGCAACAAGATTACTTAACCAATAAAGCACAACTAAACTATATACAAAACGAGTACGTAAGGCAAAAGGAATTAAACCAGAGCAAAGCCAGTAGCGACAAAGTATATCAGCAAGCCGAAGCCGATTTTATAACCCATAAAGTAATGGTAAAAGCTTTAGCAGAAAAGCTAAAACTAATTGGCATCAACCCTGAGCAGTTAAACGAAAACAATATATCAAAAAGCATTAATATTTATTCACCTATTAACGGATATGTATCAAAAGTAAATGTAAATATAGGCAAGTACACCCAACCAAGCGAAGTACTTTTTGAATTGGTAAATCCGTTGGATATACATTTGGCTTTAACCATTTTTGAAAAAGATTTAGCTAAAATATCGGTTGGGCAAAAACTGGTAGCCTATACCAATAACGAGCCCGATAAAAAACATCCATGCGAAATTATATTGATAGGACAAAACTTAGGCAACGACAGAAGTGCCGAAGTACATTGTCATTTTAACGATTACGATAAAACCCTATTGCCGGGTATGTATATGAATGCCGAAATTGAAACTAAAAACAACAAAGCATTTGTTTTGCCTAGCGAGGCCATTGTAAGGTATGAAGGAAAACAATATGTATATGTACAAAAAAGCAAAAATCAATTTGAAATGGTAGCCGTAAAAACAGGTGCTATCGAAAATAACTATACCGAAATATTGGAAAGCGAAAACCTAAGCCAGCAAAACATTGTGGTAAAAAATGCTTATACATTATTGATGAAAGCCAAAAACAAATCGGATGAGTAGAAATGTAGAGACGTTGCATGCAACGTCTTTTTACGTGCAAATCAAGAATCAGCCAAACAGCTAAAATAGCATAGGCGGAACGCCAACTTATAAACTCACTCGCGAAACGCGAGCGAGTGCAAGGAGACGTTGCATGCAACGTCTCTACAAAATCCGTCAGTTCAAGCCAAGTCTAGAACAATTTGAACCTATTACAAAACTGTTTTCTAGTTTTTTTGTATTTATATTTACCATTACAAAAGAAAAACACGGCCTACACATTAAACAATGAATAGAAAATCATTCATAAAAACCCTGTTATTAACGCCATTACTCAGCAAAGCAATGAACAATAAAGAATTTGAAAACCTAATGGGAGACAAAACAAGCAGCGATAAAATGCCTGTACTATTTGTTGGCCATGGTAATCCCATGAACGCCATTACCGATAATAAATACCGCACCAAATGGGAAGAAATAGGTAAAAAACTAAATCCGCCCAAGGCTATTTTATGTATTTCGGCTCACTGGCAAACCAAAGGCACCGCTGTAACCTTAGCCGAAAAACCCAAAACCATTCACGACTTTGGCGGATTTCCAAAAGAACTGTTTCAGGTACAATACCCTGCACCGGGTGCAGTTGATTATGCTAAATTAGCCATTAGTACCGTGCAATCAACCAAAATACACGAAGACTTTGAGTGGGGTTTGGACCACGGAGCCTGGTCAGTATTACGCAATATGTACCCCAA
This sequence comes from Bacteroidota bacterium, assembly GCA_040388375.1. Classification (NCBI taxonomy): domain Bacteria; kingdom Pseudomonadati; phylum Bacteroidota; species Bacteroidota bacterium. The sequence continues at coordinate 49,173 of JAZKBU010000004.1, forward strand.
AGCTGATGTACCTGTTTTTCAAATGAGCCTTGACTATGACCATAGCCAAAACCCGCTTTACCATTATAATTTGGCCAAAGAATTAGCGGCTTTGCGTAACAAAGGTGTGTTAATTGTTTCCAGTGGCAATGTGGTACATAATTTAGGGGCACTTAAGTGGAGCGACAATTCGCAACCTTACGACTGGGCTTTGGAATTTGATCATTTGGTAAAAAAATCGTTAGAAGATAACAACCCGACTCCATTAATTGAGTACCAAAAATTAGGGAACGTGGCGCAAATGGCTCACCCTACAAACGAGCATTATTTACCCCTCATGTACACCCTTGGCCTGCGCCAGCAAAACGATGAGTTACATTTCTTTAACGACAATTTTGATTTGGGCTCTTTAAGTATGCGTAGTGTATTGCTCCAATAATCAAAATTGAATATAACATAAATCAATTATTGAACTAAAAACTAGTTTCCAAAACCAAAAATAAAACTTACATTCGTAGCCCAAAATCAATCAATTATGAATCATACATTATTATTTATAGGAAACTTAGGTGGTGGCGAATGGATACTAATTTTGTTAGCTATACTATTATTATTTGGTGGTAAAAAAATTCCTGAATTAATGCGTGGCATTGGCCAAGGAATGCGTGAATTTAACGATGCCAAGAAAAACGTAAAAGACCAAATTGAAGAAGGCATGAAAACCAAAGAGAAAAAAGAAGCAGAATAAGTTCCTTTTTATCCGTTTGCCTTAAACCATATTTTATTAATTCCTCTGCACAGAGGAATTTTTTTGTTTAATAATCGGGCTGATTTAGCCTCCTAAATAAAAAATTATCATTGGAAAATTTTATATCATATACTCAAATTAACCAAGCCATAGCCAACAAACAAACCAATGTTGAAAGCATAGTAAACCAATATTTAAAACGTATTGAGGAAACAAAGCACCTGAATGCTTTTTTAGAAGTTTGGGCTGATGAAGCCATAGCTGCTGCTAAAAATATTGATGAAAAAATAGCCCAGGGAAAAGCAGGTAAGTTGGCTGGAATGGTAATTGGTATAAAAGACAATATTTGTTATAAAAACCACCATGTATCAGCCTCTTCAAAAATTTTAGAAGGCTTTACCTCTCTTTATTCTGCTACTGCCATTGAAAGACTTTTAGCGGAAGATGTAATTATTATTGGCCGATTGAATTGCGATGAGTTTGCCATGGGTGCTTCTAACGAAAACTCTGCTTATAAAACCGTTTTAAACCACGCGGATAATACCAAAGTTTCGGGCGGTAGTTCTGGAGGTTCTGCAGTAGCAGTGCAAGCCCATTTATGCCATGCTGCTTTAGGAAGCGATACAGGAGGCTCTGTTCGCCAGCCTGCATCTTTTACAGGTACCTTTGGTTACAAACCCACTTACGGTTATATTTCGCGTTGGGGTTTAATAGCTTATGCAAGTAGTTTCGATATTATTGGCCCTATTACCCAATCAGTAGCCGACACCAAGCTTTTATTGGAAATAATGGCTGGTCCTGATGAATACGATGCAACCACTATTCAAGAAAAACCAGTTAATTTTAACTTTGATACCGAAGGTAAAATATACAAGTTTGCTTATATAAAAGAAACGCTTGAAATGGAAGGCATACAACCCGAAGTAAAACAAGCAACTGAAAATTTAATTAAAGAATTAACCAGCAAAGGTCACCAGGTAGAAGGAGTTAGTTTACCCGAATTAAACTTAATGATTCCTGTTTACTATACCTTAACTACTGCTGAAGCCTCAAGCAATTTATCGCGTTATGCTGGTATGCATTACGGGCATAGAAGTAGTTCAGCTGTCGATATTGAAACAACCATACGTCAATCTCGTTCCGAAGGGTTTGGACCAGAAGTAAAACGCAGAATTATGTTAGGTACTTTTGTATTAAGCTCAGGTTACTACGATGCTTATTATACCAAAGCTCAAAAAGTGCGTAGGTTAATAGCCAATAAAACCAAAGCTATATTTCAGGATTTTGATTTTATACTATCGCCAACAGCACCAACAACTGCTTTTAAAATTGGCGAAAAAAGCAACGATCCTATTCAAATGTATTTAGCCGATATATTTACGTTACATGCCAATATAGTAGGTATTCCAGCACTTTCATTTCCTTATGAAAAAGACCAGAACAATATGCCTATTGGCTTACAGTTAATGGCCAACCATAAAGAGGATGGAAAACTGCTTTCAATGGTCAACAATATAAGACCAATTACCCTTTAAGATGTTTACATCTTAATTACTTAAACTAATTTTTGTTTTTTAAACGTTTAAAATTGTACAATAACCTCTGTACAACCTTAACTTATTTTTTGTCGATGAAATATAAACAATCCAATTTTTTTATACGCCTTACGCAACTATTTGTATTTGTTATGACTGTATTGCCGTTTTTAGGCAATGCACAAGAGCAGGTATATATACAGCGTTTAGCACAATTGCGCTCGCAAACTGAGTTATTGTATAAACCAGAAGTAAAAAAATTTATTGAGTTATATTTACAAAACCCCGATAAAACAAAAGAACTAATAGGTTTAAGCAAATACTATTTTCCGTTATTAGAAAAACATTTAAAAGCAAAAGGCTTACCTACCGATTTAAAATATTTGGCTTTATCATCGTCAGAACTAAATCCGCAATTTGTAAGTACTTCGGGTGCCAGTGGCATTTGGAGTATGAGTTACCCTGTTTCGCGTATGTACAAACTAAAGGTAAATACCTTTGTAGACGAAAGACGCGACCCAAACAAAGCTTCGGCCGTATTTGCACAGCATTTTAAAGATTTATACAGTATTTATAAAAGCTGGCCATTGGTAATTGGTGCGTATGGTTGCTCACCAACAACCATGAACAAATGTATTCGCATGGCTGGTAACAGTCTTTATTTCTGGGACATTTATCCGTTTTTACCAACTGCTTGCCGCGATGCTTATCCGCAATTTGTAGCAGCTGCTTATATTATGAACTATTATAAAGAACATAATATTAAACCGAGTAATCCTGATTTATTAATAGAAAGCGATAGTGTTTTAGTAAATAAACCTTTATCGTTTGAACAAATTGCATCAACGCTGACTGTTAGTATAGAAGACTTGCGCACGCTTAACCCTGTGTTTAAAAAAGACATTATACCCATGAGTGCTGATGGTTATTTTGTTAAATTACCTAAAGCCAAATCGCGTTTGTTTTACTTACTACACGATAGTGTTTACAAACCAGTAAATACAGAAGTAACACCCATAATTATACAACAGGAAGAGCCGAAAACAGAAACAACGGAACCAGCAACACCAGAGGTTAAAGACGATTCGAAACCTAAAAAGAAAAAAACAGACGTTGTTGAAGAAGATGATGCAGGTGACAAAAAGGTAAAGCAAGCCAAAGTAACATATGTAGTTAAGAAAGGCGATATTTTAAATGATATAGCCGATTGGTTTGACTGTACCAATGCCGACATAAAAAAATGGAATAAGATTAAATCTAATCAAGTTCAAAAAGGACAGAAACTAACCATTTATGTAGCTGCTAATAAAACAGGTTACTATAAGCGTATTAATAAAATGCCTACCAAAGAAAAGAAAAAAATTAAACGTAAGGATTAATTTTAGTGGTTTCATAAAGCATAACTATAGTGTAAATGCTGTGTTAAAATATGTCTTAAAACATTTACAATACGCTAATAGTAAAGTTTCCTAAAAAGGCTATATTTGTTCGCAATGAAAAAAATAACATCCAGGTATTTTTACTTTACATGTTTGCTTTTATTGGTATTTCAAACCGGTTTTGCTCAATCAAATCAAAACACCGATACAGCCAATACAGCAGTTTCTTCCATTAATAAAAAAAGACTCGCCATTGTTTTAGGCGCAAGTTCGTTAACCCTGGCCGCTTCTTATATTTATGTACAAAATGTTTGGTGGAGCGAAAACAAACAATCGTTTCATTTTGATGATGGAGCCGATTATAAATATGCCATCAATTTGGATAAATGTGCGCATTTAATGGGTGGATTAATTTCGGCAGAGTTAACCCACGATGCTTTAAAATGGACTGGTTTAAATGAAAACAAAGCCTATTTATATTCTTTTGTATTAGGAACCACTATGCAAACTTTTATTGAAATAAAAGATGGTTTTGCCAAAACGTATGGTTTTAGTATTGGCGATATAGCAGCAGGAACTGTAGGCAGTGCCATTCCTTATTTAAAATATAAATTCCCTAAACTAAACGCTTTTAACTTTAAGTTTAGTTACTACAAACACGATGATTATTACTTCAAACAATTTTCGCATGGCGATTGGATTGACGATTATATGAACCATACTTATTGGCTCACTTTAAGTTTAAATGATTGGCTTCCTAAAGGCTCAAAGGTTGAAAAAGTATGGCCAGATTTTTTATGTTTGGCAGGAGGTTTTGGTGTTGACAATACTTTGAATTGGTACTATAAAGGCATTAATGAACCAGAAAACAAAGGAAAGGGTAATTACGAATATTACCTATCGCTTGATATTGACTGGAGAAAAATAATACCTCAAAAAACCGATGGACAAAAAATATTAGCACGCACCCTGAATTATATAAAAATTCCTTTACCAACTTTGCGTGTAGGGCCAAGTACGGAGTTTTACTGGCTGTTTTTATAAACCCTATCGTTCCTGCTTTACCAAAGTAAAAAAGTTTCCTTCTAAAGGCAAATAACCATACTCATAACAAAACAAATAAGTAACACCTGCTTTTGTTACATAAGTATGCGTATGGTATGAAAAGTTGAATCCTTTATCCTGTAATTTTTTTAAACTTACGCTGGTCTTACTCTCATTTTCGGGAATAAGCTCTTCAATAATTCTCCTGTTCTTACGCAAAATATTATTTACCGACTTTACAAAGGCACTTGCATCGCTATTTAACCTATTGTTAAAATTACTCCTGCAAGCATCATCGCAAAATTTTTTATCAATTCTGCCCTTTAACGGTTCGCCACAGGTAGCACAGGTTTTTGTTTCCATTTAGTTGAATTTTAAAGCAATATACATTTTATATTTTCCGATTGCAAACGGATAAATCGGATACTTCCGTTAATACGCGCTTACCATACGGCTTTGTTTTTAAGGCTGCCACATCTTTGCATCGTTCATTTACAACAAAACATAAATGCAACAACAAGTTAAAAATTATTATTCATTTAAGAACAAAAACAACACGTATGAACAACTTAAAAAACAGCGTTCGCTTAATTGGTAATTTAGGCATGAGCCCAGAAGTAAAAGAAACTACTAATGGAAAAAAATTAGCTAAATTTAGTATTGCAACCAATGAAAGTTACAAAGATGAAAACGGCCAGAAAGTAGAGGAAACCATGTGGCACAACTTAATAGTATGGGGTAAGCAAGCAGATATAGCTGAAAAATATTTAACCAAAGGTAGCGAGGTAGCTATTGAAGGAAAACTAAGTAACCGTAACTATACCGATAAAGACGGTATAAAAAGATACGTTACAGAAATTATTGTCAATGAATTCCTCATGCTGGGCAACAAAGCAAAATAACAGTACGAGGTTTATTAAACGGAAAAGGCTGTCCAAAGAGACAGCTTTTTCTGTTTAATCTTTTATAGCTCCGTAAATGGCGTCTTGCACTTTGGTTCTTACACTTAACTCGCCAAACTTTTTATTATCAGCACTCGGATGAACACGGTTACTTAAAAAAACATATACCAAATCATTTTCAGGATCCACCCAGGTGCAAGTGCCTGTAAAGCCCTGGTGGCCAAAAACGCTGCTATTGCATTCGCGGCTGGCGGGACTGTCTTTTGTTAAATCCATTTCAGGTTTATCAAAACCTAAACCTCTCCTACTTTTTTTACTAAACTTATGGGTAAACATTTCTACCGTACTTGCTTTTAAAACCCTGTTATTACCATAATATCCTTTGTTTAAAAGCATTTGCATAATAATACCTACATCGTTAGCCGTGGCAAATAATCCAGCATGTCCGCTCACGCCTCCAAGCATAGCCGCTGCAGGGTCGTGTACATAACCTTTTACCAATTGTTTTCTAAAAACAGAATCGTACTCAGTTGGTACTATCCAATTATTGTTAACTGTTTTTATTGGATTATAAACCATAGTCGATAAGTTTAATGGCTTATAAAACTCTTCCTGCAAATAGCTTTCAAATTCCTGGTTGGTTATTATCTCTACCATTTTGCGCAGCATCATAAAACCTAAATCGCTATACAAATATTCACCTGGTTTTTTCAACTCACTATTGGCAATGGTTGTCCAAATTTCTTTTTCGTAATTTTTATTGATATAAATATTTTTTGCCACCTCCAAAGTATATTCTTCATTGGGTGTATCAGCATAAACAATAGGATTTAATTGACCATTGGCCAGTAAAGTACTTTTATAAAAAGGAATAAAAGGAGTTAAGCCTGCCTGGTGTGTAAGTATATCCTGTATTTTTATTTTTTCTTTATCAGTACCTTTCAAAAAGGGCAAATACATGCCTATTTTATCATCCAGTTTAATTTTTTTCTCTTCATACAGTTTCATAACAGCCAAAGTGGTACTGAGTATTTTGGTCAGTGAAGCCACATCGTATAAATGGTTATTTTTTACTGGTGTTACGCTGTCGTACATTTGAAAACCAAATGATTTATTATAAATTACTTTACCTCCTTTGGCAACAAAAACCTGGCAACCTGGCATTGCTTTTTGGGCAATGGCATTGTTTACTATACTATCAATTTGTTTTAATTTTTTATGGTCAACCTTAGCCTCTTCCGGGTATACATAATCAAACTTAGGCAATGCTTCTGTTTCTATCCCACTTCCCAATGCAAAAGCCGAAGTTACAGAAACAGGTAACTTTCCTTTCGACTCTGTTCCGCCTCCTAATATTTGCGCAGCCATTTTATTGTAAATAGGTAAATCTTCGTAGGCTACAATTACATTTTTAAAACTATCAAAATGCTGTAAAATATAAGGATTACCATGGTTTACTAAAATGGCTTTATTGCGGCTGCCTAATTGTTTTACAAAATCAATTTGTGCTTGCGTTAAGCCCAATTTTTTACTTACAAACCTACTCGTATTGTGTAGGCTAACTACAATCAAATTATAGTAGTCACTTTTAGCTAAAAGACTATCAAAGTTTTCTTTTGTTTCGTTTTTATCTATCGCAAAATAATCGGCTTTTAAATAATGACTTAGTTGTATCTGAAAATCGCTTAAGCCTGACGAACCCACATTAATGGAAGCTATTTTATATTGTTCAGGATTTTGAATGGGAATAATTTTATCGCCATTACGTGCCACTACAATAGCATTTTTTATTACCTGATTAATTAATAAATCAGCTTCGTAATTGTTTAAATCAGCATATAAATTATTTACATCAATAGGTTGGTATTTGTTTAAGCCACACCAGTATTTAGCCAACAATATTTTTTTACAGCTTTGTTCAATTTGCGCCCAGCTTAGCTGCCCGCTTTTTATATAATCTTTAATAATAGAAATACTTAAAGGCACATCTTCTACAAACAATAAAAAATCGTTACCCGCTACCAAAGCTTTGGCTGCTACTTCGCCTGGCAAATAAGAACCACTTACGCCCTTCATGTTTAAAGCATCAGTAATAATAATGCCTTCAAAACCCATTTCTTTTTGAAGTACTCCTTTTATAATTGCTGGCGAAATACTGGAAGCCAAATTGGGTGTACTATCCAAAGCAGGAACAGATAAATGCGCACTCATAATAGCAGCCACATCGTGGTTAATTAACTCTTTGAATGGATAAAGTTCCAGACTATCTAGTCGTTTACGCGAACCTTTTATGACTGGTAACCCAAAATGTGAATCGTTTTCAGTATCGCCATGACCGGGAAAATGTTTGGCAGAAGCCAAAATGTTTTCATCCTGCATGCCTTGCATATAAGCGATTCCGTTTTTAGCTACTATGTATTTGCTCTCTCCAAAACTTCTGTCATTTATAACCGGGTTGCTCATGTTATTATTCACATCAACATCGGGTGCAAAATTGAAATGAATACCCATTCGCTTGCACTGCTTACCCACCATTATACCAAAATTCCTAGTTAATTCTGTTCTATTAGCACTGCCAAAAACCAACTGACGAGGAAACACTGGAGTACTATCCAAACGCATACTTAAACCCCACTCACCATCAATACCAATTAACAAAGGCACTTTGGCCACTTTTTGATACCTGTTGGTTAAAACAGCTTGTTTGGTTGGAGTGCCTTTAAAAAATATCAATCCGCCAACTCCTATTTCGCTTACATGGCATTCCACATCTTTTTCGTGGGCTTTATCCTTATTGCTCCAAGCGGCTACTATCATTAGCTGCGCTATTTTTTCATCATTGCTTAGTTTAGCATATACGCTATCAACCCAATCGTTTTGCTTTTTCCAATTAATAGTTTGAGCATGGCTGCTGATAAAAAAAATACCACAAAATAAAAAACTTACGGTGCGTTTATAAAAATAAAAATCTGATTTCAAAATTGTTAAATAATTACTTCGGCAAATTTGCAGCATTTTAGCTTACATGTTTTCCAATAGTTTTTAACAATAACACACATCCTCAGGCATTTTGTTTAATTAATACTAACAGGCTAGTTACTAAAGCACTAAAAACGAACCAACTGAATAAAATTGAATGGACAAGTCGTTCAAAAGGCCTTGAGATTGCTAAAAATGTTTGCCAAATTTGACCTATTATTGTTTTCTGTTAAAATTATGCAAGCCAAAAAATCAAATGAACAAACTTTAAAAAGTGCTATCAGCGAGTTTTTACATAGTCAACATCTTGATAGTAAACTGGCCGAAGTAAATATTATTAATAACTGGGAAAGGCTGGTTGGAGCCTTAATAGCTAAAAACACGCAAGAAATTTCCTTCAAAAAAGGAGTGATGCATTTAAAAATTGAATCGAATGCACTACGTAATGAATTGATGTATCAGCGTGGTAAAATAATGGCTATTGTAAACACAGAAGCCAATCAGCAATTAATTACAGATGTTATTATTCGTTAATCTATACTTTTAATCATATTGGCAACCAAAACAAATACACACCGAGCAACAGCAGAAAATAATACTGAAAATAAAAACTATGTATTAGCTTATAAAGTAGCCCTCACTTTATTGTTTTTAGTTGGTGTTGTATTAAGTATAAAAAGTATTAAAGAACCCGATATTTGGTGGCAGTTGGCCACAGGGCAATGGATAATAGACCACAAAACCATTCCAACAACCGATGTGTTTTCATTTACCTTTTTTGGCGTTTCGTGGGTTAATATAAAATGGGGCTTTGAAGTAATAATTGCATTATTGGCTCAATTTTTTTCGCCTGCATCTATTCCTGTTTTACAAGTATTGGTAAGTGTTGGCCTTATTTATTACCTGCTTCAGTTTATCTATATAATTAATCCTTCTGTTCAAAAAAACTATTGGCAAAAAAACATAGTCATATTCATTGCACTTTTAGTACTAGCCAATATTAGTTACCGTATTATTGGCAGACCTGAAATGTTTTCGCACCTTTTTGCACTGATGTTTTTGTACTATGTCAATCGTTTTAAAAGTAATAAGAAAATTATTTTTATACTGCCTCTTATTCAGCTTTTATGGACCAATTTACACGAAGCATTTGGACTCGGTTTAATTGTTATTTTTATTTATTTAGTTAGTGAATGGTTCATTTATTTTAAAAATAAAACCAGCGAAAAGCCTGTCTATTTAAGTATTGCTGCCATACTAAGCATACTGGTAATTGCTATTAATCCATACGGTACAAGCATGTACCAAAAACCTTTCGAAATTTTTCAGCAATTACAAACCAATAAATATACTGTTGAGTTGTCAAACTATACTTCATTTGAATATTGGCAATTAAACACCTACAGTACCCTCATTTTATTGATCATAACGTTTATTGGTTTTGTTTACCAATTTTTTCAATCAAAAAGAAAATTATTTAACACCATACAACTAATAGGATTAGGAAACAGTTTAAGCATTGTAGCATTAACCATACTTGCTTTAGGGGCCTATAGAAATTTGGTTTTTATCAATATACTACTTGCTCCTTTTGTAGTACAAACTATTATTCAACTAGCACCGTTTTTAAATAAAAAAATAACCATTGCTCGTTTAAACTTAATAAGCATAAGCATGGCTATAGTTTTAGGACTTTCGTTTTATATAGGTGTAGCAAGTAACTATTATTATACATTTAATCACTCAAACGATAGCTACGGAATGAGTATTTTGGCCAGTAAAAATCCTATTGGAGCGGCTAATTTTATCAAACAAAATAATTTAGAGAAAGAAATAATTTTTTCCGACTACATCTCTTCATCCTATTTATTATACCAATTACAACCACACTTTAAATCGTTTATTGATTTAAGGGATTTAGATGTTTTTCCTGATTCTTTTTTTCAAAGGAACGCAGCCATTTACAGCTACTATAACGAGTACCAATATTTCGACAGCATTTACCATTTTAAAGCAGCTGTTGTACTCAACAGTCAGTTTAAAAAACTACAAACAGGTTTGTACAATGACAGCAATTATTCACTCGCTTATTTTGATCCATTGGTTTCTGTTTTTATAAAGAAAAAAAATACCAGGAAACATATTAGCATAAGTGCTTACCCAACTTTGCAAACAGGCACATTGGCTAACTTATTTAATTACACATTCAATCCTTTTTACAAACAGGTAAACGAAAAATTTGATGCTGATATAGAAAGTGCCTTGTACTATTTATCGTTAGGCGACTACCAATATGCCAAAGAACTGGTAAGTAAAAAAGGCCAACAAGAAAACGAAAAGGTAAGTTATATTTTAGGTCAATATTATTTAAACAAAGCAGTAGCAGATACCAGCCAATCTATTTATTATAACGACAGTGCATACCAAATTTTAAGTAAAGCAGTAGCACAAAACAGTAATTATTTAGATGCTCATTTTTCATTGGGTGTACTTGAATTAAACAGAAACAATTTAACCAAAGCTGCTTTATTATTTGAACAATGCTGTACTATTAATCCTAATTTTTTAAACGGATATTTATATGCAGCAGAAACCTATAAAACCATGCTTGGCAATGGAAAAAACCAAAAACAATTAAGCAAATTGGTGTATTACCTCGAAAAAGCAAACCGAATGAATCCGAACAATCCTAGTTTAGAATGGAATTTAGGCGTAGCTTATTTTAAACAAGGTAAATGCAGTGCTTCTACTGAACTACTCACTAAAGTTAAAGATTTTGAAGGCCTTTCAATAGAAGACAAAAACACCGCTATTTACTGTATTAACAACTGCAAATAACAACGCATCAATACAATGTTTACCTATAAAAAACATGTTCTATTGTTTAACAAACCGGCTACTACAAGCCGTGGTAGTTTGCGAAGCCATACCGTTTATTACATCATAAAACACCACGAAAATTTAAACATATATGGTATAGGAGAAGCTGCTCCATTAGTAGGTTTAAGTATAGATGCAGTAGATAATTTTGAAATACAATTACAAAATGTTTTAAATAATTTAAATAACGGTGTTTTATTAAAAAACATTGATTTAACTGGGTGGCCTGCTATTGAATTTGGTATTGAAACAGCACTAGCCGATTTAAATTTTGGAGGTACCCGTAAAATTTGTGATAATCCATTTATCCAAAACAAACCCATAGCCATAAACGGCTTGGTTTGGATGAACCAGGCACCCGAAATGTTACAGGAAGCCGAACAAAAAATAGCAGCCGGTTTCAACTGTATAAAATTTAAAATTGGTGCATTGGATTTTGATGAAGAATGTCGTTTACTGGAAAGTATCCGCAAAAAACACAATGCCTTTAAATTGGAAATAAGAACCGATGCCAATGGCGCATTTGCCAATGCTGATGTATTTGAAAAATTAAACGAGTTAAAACGTTTTGATATACACAGTATAGAGCAACCCGTAAAAGCCAAACAAACACCATTTATGCAGGAGGTTTGTGCCAAATCGCCTATTCCTGTTGCCTTAGACGAAGAGCTGATTGGTATACAACAACAATATATTGCTACGCTTCTGCGTTTTATAAAACCACAATACTTAATTTTAAAACCTACACTTATTGGCGGTTTAGCCAAAAGTAAAATCTGGATTGACCATGCACAACAACAAGGAATAAACTGGTGGTTTACCTCTGCATTGGAAAGCAATATTGGTTTAAATGCTATTGCCCAATATTGTAGCAGCTTAAACACCCAATTACCACAAGGATTAGGAACCGGAAGCCTTTATAAAAACAATATAGCTAGCCCATTGGAAGTAGCCAATGGTTTCTTAAAATACAATATAAACAAGCCTTGGCTATTAAGTGAAATTGTTTAAAAATGGAGTATATAATTTAGGGATAACTTATTAATTTGCTACCTTAAATGAATACAGAAAAAAGCACCAATAAATCATTTATACTTTACTATTTATGTGCAACAGCACTAGGTATGGTATATCAATTATTTACCGGCCAGTGGGTGCTCTTGTTTCTGTCGAGTTTGCAAATAACTATATATGGCACTATAGCCGCATTATTTAATACCAGCAAAACACAAAACCTGTTACTATTTTTCAATGGTTTTTCAGCCGTATTTTTTTATTTGTTTGATGATGGAATCAATGGCAATTCAGCTTACTATTTAAACTATTTAACATTACTCCTTATCAATTATGTATTGATACAGCAAAAAGCCAATAAAAATATATTGGATTATGTAATGCCCATAGCTATGTTTTTAGCTGTATTTGCTTTGGTTAATTTTGCAAACACACCCAAACTGGTTGCCACACCATTTAGAACCAATAATACACCTCTTTATTTTTTAATTAACTTAAGCAGTTTAATTGCTATAGGTATTTTAAGTATCAAAAAAATAAGTGTAGCACCTGCTGTCACAGCTGCTGATAATATTCCAACCCCAATTGAAAGCAAGGAAGAAACAGAAGATATTCAAATAAAAAGTTTAATTGAAAATACTGCTAACGCTATTTGGAGTATTGATAAAAACTTTACCATTATTTACGGCAATCTTTCTTTTTTCAATACCTACGAATTGCTGTACAATCAAAAAATTTCACAAGGGCAAAAATTTTTCCAAGGCGATAACCACGAGGACATTTCTTATTGGAAAAATTTATATGAAAGAGCATTAAACGGAGAAAAATTTAAGGTAGAAAAGCAGCTTTTTGTCAATAATGCCTATAGATACGTAGACCTGTATTTAAGCCCTGTATTTAACAACAACGAAATTGTAGGCGTTACCATTAACGGAGCCGACATTACCGAGCAAATTATTAATCAAAAAGAGATTATTGAAAAAGAGAAAAATTTAGAAAATCTCATAGATTCATTAGATGATGTGGTTTTTGAATTTGATGAAAACTTACGTTATAAAAACATTTGGATTAACGATGCTGATAAGTTAAAAAATGAAAAAGAATATTACATCGGTAAAACCATATCCGAAGCCGTTAACCCACAATTTGCGGCACCTTTAGAACGTGCCCTATTGCATACTTTTAATACCAGCGAAAACACCCAAACAGATTATCAGCAAGAGATAAATGGCGTAAAAAAATGGTTTTCTGCCAGAACCAAAGTAGTTAAAAACCAAGTACCCAAACATGTTTTAATGGTAGTTGAGGATATTAACGAACGTAAAAAACAAGAAATAAGAACCATCAGGCAACGCGATTTTTTAAATAAACTAATTGAAACCTTACCCGTTGGTATATTTGCTAAAGATGCTAAAAACGACATGGTTTATGTGCTCTGGAATAAAGAGCTTGAAAACATGTTTGGTATTTTGCAACAAGATGTATTGGGTAAAACAGATTTTGATATATTTAACACTGATGAAAATATAGACGACTACATAGATACCGATGGTATGGTAGCACAATCAAAAGAAGCATTGTTGTTAAGCAATTTAAGTATCAATACACCCAATGGAACCATTATTACCAAAACTATTAAAGTTCCTTTATTAGATGAAGACAATGAACCCGATTTAATTATTGGCATTATTGAAGACATTACCGATTTTCAGAACACACAAAAAGAACTGGAGATAGCAGAGAAAAGGTGGAATTTTGCTTTAACAGGTAGTAGAGATGGCGTATGGGATTTTGATTTAATAAAAGATACCATTTATTATTCACCTATTTATAAAGAAATGCTTGGCTACTCAGCAGACGAGTATGATAACTCAACATTAACCTGGGAAAACTCCATACATGCAGATGACATTAATAATGTTATACAAAGCTTTACCGACCATATTTACGGGCGTACTCCATACTACCAAAACGAACACAGAAAAATAAAGAAAAACGGTTCTATTATTTGGGTATTAGATAAAGGTAAAGTAGCTGAATACAACGAACAGGGTAAAGCCATTAGGTTTATAGGTACCTTAACCGATATTACTTCACGAAAAGAATTAGAAGTAAAAGCAAACGAAACAGAAACCCTGCTCGAATCAATAAGTCAAAACATAAAAGAAGGTATATATAGGGTAAACAGTAACCACAAAGTAATGTATGCCAACAACCCTTTTATTGAAATGTTTGGCTATGCAAATTTCAACGAAGTATTGAGCATTCATGCTTCAGAGTTTTATTATAACAAAGTAGATAGGGAACATTTTGTAGAATTAATCCGGGAAAGCAATTTTATTGAAAACAAAGAGATCGTTTTTAAACGTAAAGATGGTTCTACTTTTTGGGGCTTACTAAGCAGCAAACGTTTGGTTGATGAAAATGGGGAAGAGTTTTTTGATGGAGCAGTACGTGATATTACTGAAATTAAGAAAATAGAAGACCTGCTTATAAAAGCAAAAGATGATGCTGAAGATGCTGCCAAAGCCAAAAGCACCTTCTTATCTACCATGAGTCATGAAATAAGAACCCCTATGAATGCCGTAATTGGCATTACTAATATATTGCTTGACCAGCAACATTTGCCTGATCAGGTTGATTCTCTTAAAACACTTAAATTTTCAGCCGAAAACTTAATGCATTTATTAAACGATATATTAGATTTTAGTAAAATAGAAGCAGGTAAAGTAGAGTTGGAAAAAACAGATTTAAACATCAGTCAACTATTAAATGAAGTAAAACAATTGGCTGAAATTAATGCCAAGGAAAAAGGAATAAAAATTGCCGTTGAATTAGATAAAAATATTCCCCATTACTTAATTGGCGACCCTACCCGACTCACTCAAATTATATTCAACTTAGTAAGCAACGCCATTAAATTTACCGATGAAGGAATGGTAAGTATAAAAGCAAAACTACTAAGTACTAATATTGAAAATACCAGCATTTATTTCGAAGTGTCAGATACAGGTATTGGCATTTCAGAAGAACAGTTAAAAACCATTTTTGACCAGTTTACTCAAGCCAGTAGCGATACCACACGCAAATTTGGAGGAACAGGATTAGGCTTAGCCATTATAAAAAAATTAGTCGACCTGCACCAAAGTAAAATATATGTAGAAAGTCAACCCGGCATGGGCTCAAAATTTTATTTTACTATAGATTTTAACAATAACAAAAAAGAACTTTCAGAAATAGAAGCCAATGCCGGTAATAAATTTGAACCTATTACTGATATGAAAATTTTAATAGCCGAAGACAATAAAATAAATGTGTTTGTAGCCACTAAATTTCTAAAATCGTGGGGTATTCAATTTGATGTGGCAGAAAATGGAATAGAAGCCATTGAAAAAGCCAATGCCAATGTTTACGATTTAATACTAATGGACCTTCAAATGCCCGAAATGGATGGTTTTGATGCTACTATAGCTATTCGTAAATTTAACAAAAAAATTCCCATTTACGCTTTAACAGCTAATGCCTTTAGCGATGTCAAATCAAAAGTGCTGGAAGTAGGTATGAATGATTTTATTACCAAACCGTTTAATCCAGCAGAATTATATAAAAAAATTAAATTGGTTAAAGGCTTTGTAAACAAAACACTTAATTTATTTGACTCGTAAGTAAAAAAAATTAGTAGATAAAGGATGTTTTCCTATTTTCGAAACATAAAATGTTAAAACAAGGTCTACAGCAAAAGTTACAGCAAAAGTTATCGCCTTTGCAAATTCAGTTTATTAAGTTATTGCAACTTAATACCGTTGATTTTTTGCAACGCATTGATCAGGAAATGATAGAAAATCCTGCGTTGCTTAATAACAAGGATGAAGATGCCTTGCCAAGTGAAGACCCTAAGACTGAATCGCAGGAAAATGAAGAGTACGAAAAAGAAGCAAGTGTGGAGGATTACCTGGCCGATGAAAGCTTTGATGTAAAAGAATATGTAAACGATGAGTATGAACCTGATGGTTTTCACTTAAGCGATGAAGGAGATGAAGAACGTAAGGAAACGCCCATCGTTGAAACCTCATCCTTTCACGATGCTTTATTAGAACAATTTAGCGCTGTTGCTGCCAACGAAAAAGAAGAAATTATCGGCAGTCAAATTATTGGTACCATTGATGACGATGGTTATTTACGCAGATCATTAGATGCTATACAAAACGATTTAGCATTTGCCCAAAACTTGGATGCCAGTTTGGATGAAATGAAACACGTTTTAATTAAAATTCAAAAGCTGGATCCACCGGGCATAGGTGCAACAAGTTTACAAGAGTGTTTAATTATCCAGCTAAAACGCAAAGATTATTATAACCGTGCCATTGAATTAGCCATAGAAGTATTGGAGAAATATTTCGATGAGTTTATAAAAAAACACTACGAGAAAATAGCAAAAGAACTTCACTTAAATGATGAAAAAATAAAATCAGTTATTGGCATTATTACCAAACTAAACCCTAAACCAGGCGATAGTTATGGTGGCGCAGGCGCCCAATACATTACACCTGATTTTACATTGATAGAAGATGGTGGAAGACTTAGCATTACTTTAAATGGGCGAAACACACCTGATTTACGTATTAGCCGTACGTATATGGATGCATTAAAAGCATACGATGCGAGTGCAGCACCCAGTAAAGAACAAAAAGATACCGTATTATTTATTAAGCAAAAGTTAGATGGAGCCAAATGGTTTATTGATAGTATAAAACAACGTCAGAATACCTTATTAAGCACCATGAATGCTATTTTACAATACCAGATAAAATACTTTGAAGATGGTGATGAAACAAAACTTCGTCCCATGATTTTAAAAAACATAGCCGACATGACCGGTTATGATATTTCAACCATAAGCAGGGTAGCCAACAGTAAATACGTACAAACAAGTTGGGGAATTATTCCGTTAAAATTCTTTTTTAGCGAAGGTATAACCAACGATGAAGGGGAAGAAGTAAGTAGCCATGAAGTAAAGAAAATTTTAAAAAATGCCATTGAAGCAGAGGATAAACATAAACCGCTTGCCGATGAAAAATTAATGGAAATTCTAAAAGAAAAAGGTTACAACATAGCCCGCAGAACAGTAGCTAAATATAGAGAGCAACTAAATCTACCAGTTGCTCGTCTTAGAAAAGAGCTTTAATAGAAGTATGCCTTTATATTATATCATTGATGATGTTTTTCCCAGCCCAGAGAAAGCCGATAAAAATGGTATCCTAGCCATTGGTGGTAACTTCTCGCCCGAACTCATTTTAAAAGCATACAAAAAAGGCATTTTCCATTGGTTTAATGAATCAGAACTACCCGTTTGGTATAGTCCAAACCCACGTATGGTTCTTTATCCTAAAGACATCAAAATAAGCAAAAGCATGAAACAGCTTATCAATCAAAATACATTTACATGCACCATTGACCAAGCGTTTAATGAAGTAATAAACCAATGCCGCAATACGCGAATAGATGAAGGTACCTGGATAAGTGATGACATTATAGATATTTACAATATTTTACACTTACAGGGGTTTGCACACAGTATTGAAGTTTGGCAAAACAACAACTTGGTTGGCGGGCTTTATGGAGTGGCTTTAGGCAAATGTTTTATGGGCGAAAGTATGTTTAATACCGTAAGCAATGCCAGTAAAATGGCTATGATATACCTAAGCCAATACCTCGAAAAATTTCAGTTTAAAATGATTGATTGCCAAGTAGCCAATCCACACCTGCTTAATTTAGGTGCCGTAAATATTACTCGTAAGCAGTTTTTGAAAGATTTGGCAGAAAATATAGATGAGCCAACAAATGCATTTAATAAAAACGATTGCACTTAATTCTACCCGGTATTCTATACACAAGGCTGGCACTTAAAGTCATAAACCAATCGTTATAATCCGGGTTTCCTCTTTTATATCCTGCTCTATTATAGGTAACACCTATTACTTCGTAACTTCTGTCCGCTATTTGTTGTGTAGCAATACTTAAAGCGCTTAAATCAGCATATTTGGTACTTACATCATCCAAATAATCCGTGTATGTTCTTCTAAAATTTAAATTGGCTTCAAGGCTATAATTTCTTCTGAAAATATATTTAACACCTATGCCAAATGGAATAGCAAATGAGTAGGTACCATAAGCAACACCTTCCGTTTTTACATCGCGTAAATTAATAGTTTGGCCTGCATAACGGGTTTGAGGATTAAAGCTAAACATGGAAATTCCGCCAAATACATAGCCGGTAAATTTGCTATCCAAAACACCGTAACCGTACTTTAAAAAATTAAACTCAAATAAACTTGAAAACTCAGTAATGTTAGAAGTGAAATTTAAATTCCTTACTTGGTTATAATCAAAGTTTTTATCGCTGCCACTTACTTGTAAAGCTGATATTTGGCCTGTTACCGCCCAACTTGTATTAAAATTATACCGTGCAAAAATATTACCTGCGGGTTTTGTTTCTCCCCAAGCAATGCTTGGTGCCAAATCCCCCCAATAATTAGCCAAACCCAATCCAACACCCACATCTATATCTTGCGCATTGGCTTTACCAATTAAAGCTATAAATACTATAAAATAAATCCGTTTCAAGTAGTATTAATTAAATGTAGGACAGCTTTGTCCTTTCAATCTTATTATATAAGTTATAGTTATACCCGACATAAAATAAATATCGTTTTGTATAAAACTTTTATTACTTCTTTTATCACCTTCTTTAAATACACCAACAGATACCGTGCCATTGGCTTCCCAGCTTCTGTCTATTTCCCAACTTCTATCAGCTAGTAAAGCAGCTTCAGCTCCTGTGGTAGCTTTAATAACATCACGGCTACCATATACACCTCCTACATCGTCCAAATAATTAGTAGTAGTAAACCTAATACCTGTTTCAAATCCTAAATAAAAAGCATCGCTAATTCTTGCCCTGATACCTACACCCATTGGAATACATATTTCAGTCAAATTATATTTTTGCAAACTATTATAAGTAGTTGAACCTTGCCCTTCAGTAGCCAATGGTTGTAACTCAACCGTTCTTCCGCCAAAATCAGTTTTAGGGTTAAAGTTAAATACACCAATGCCACCAAAAACATAAGGAATAACCGGTCTTGCTGAAATATTTCTTAAATTATTTTTAAGCAAATTGTATTCAAAGTGAACACTAAATTCAAAAAGATCAGTATAAAAATTAAGGTTACGTAATTTCGATGCAGCCTCAGAGCTTTGCTTATCATCACCACTTATTCTTCCATATCCGGCATAACCTTTTACAGCCCATTTATTGTTAAAATTATATCTTCCAAACAAAGATGTAGCAAAATAGGAGTTGCCGAAATTTATCTTTTCATCGCTTAAATCTCCCATGTACTGTGAAGCTCCAAAAAGCATTCCAACCTCAATCTGTTGAGCTTTTACTTGTACAGATACAATTGTTGTAAATAAAATAATGGCAACAGCCTTTAACAAGTTCATAATAAACAAAATTAAAATATTTTTTTATAGTTCAAAGTGCAACTTGCAATGTAACGTTTTTTCAATCACTTTATTGCACTCTATTGTGATTATTTTCGGGGCAATGTAATTATTTTATTAGATTTACGTCCATATCAGCCGGAATTTTTAAAGTATCAACCTTAAACTGGCAATACTTTATCGTTCTTCCTTTTGCCGAAAACAACTTTTCATAATGTGTTTTTATGCTTCTCAATTCATCATAACTATGTGCATCTTCATGCACATTCATAATTACTTCATTGGGTTTTATATTTACCTGCTCTAATGTTTCTAAAGTATATTGGAACAAGGCATCATCATCCGTTTTAAAATTAATAAAACTGTTGGGTTTTAAAACCCTTTTATAAACCTCTAAAAAACGTGGGTGGGTAAGCCTGTGTTTGTCGTGTCTGTCTTTTGGAAAAGGATCAGGAAATGTTACCCAAATTTCATCTACTTCATGCTCATCAAAAATCAATGCTAATTTTTCTATCACCATTCTAATAAAACCAACATTGGTTTGTTTGTTTTGCAGCGCAATGGTTGCCCCTTTCCACATCCTGTTGCTTTTCAAATCAATTCCAATAAAGTTTTTTTGAGGATGTGCTTGTGCTAAATTAACGGTGTACTCTCCTTTTCCACAAGCCAGCTCCAATACAATTGGATTGTTATTTTTAAATACTTCGCTGCTCCATTTGCCTTTTAAATCGTAAGGAAAATCAAAGCAATGTTCCATTTGAGCAAATTCGGCAAATCGTTTAAGTTTATCTTGTCCCATTTGGGGCGCAAAATATTATTTTCCCAAATACAGACACTCAATTTTTTTTATTCTAGCTGCTAACAATTTATCAAATTGTAAAAAATATGTATGCTAAAATAACTACATTCGCCACACTTTATGCAAAAACGTTGGATACCAAAACCAGAACCCGATAAATTAAAAGTTGAGGCTTTGGCTGGTGCCATTAACGTAAATAAAGTATTATCAGGCATATTGGTACAAAGAGGCATTGATGATTTTGAAAAAGCAAAACGTTTTTTCAGGCCGCAATACAGTCAAATGCACGACCCTTTTTTAATGAAGGGAATGGATACTGCCATTATCAGAATTGACGAAGCATTATCAAAAAATCAAAAGGTTTTAATTTACGGTGATTATGATGTGGATGGCACCACTGCAGTAGCAACTGTTTACGATTTTTTTTCAAAGCGTTTTTCTGAAATTGAATATTACATACCCGACAGATATACCGAGGGATATGGCATTTCATTTATGGCCATAGACTGGGCCAGCAACAATGGTTTTAGTTTAATAATTGCATTGGATTGTGGCATTAAAGCCAATGATAAAGTTAAGTACGCCAATAAAAAAGGGGTTGATTTCATTATTTGCGATCATCATTTACCCGGAGAAGAATTACCCGATGCAGTGGCTATTTTAAATCCAAAACAAGCAGATTGCCCATATCCTTTTAAAGAACTTTCCGGTTGTGGTATAGGTTTAAAATTAGTTCAGGCATATTGCATTAAGCACCAAATAGATTTTAAACAGGTAGAAGAATATATGGATTTATCAGCCATTAGTGTTGCCAGCGATTTGGTAAACATTATGGACGAAAATAGAATATTAGCCTACCAAGGATTAAAAAAACTAAAAGAAAACCCCAATAGAGGCATTAAAGCGTTGTTAGAAAACTATGCAGCAAGACCCGAATACTCTGTAAACGATATTGTGTTTTTCATTGGGCCAAGAATAAACGCAGCCGGTAGAATTGCCGATGCTAAAGATTCTGTTAGATTAATGATTTCGGACAAAGACAAGGACTCACAGCAAATTGCCGAAATGATTAATCACCATAACAATGAGCGCAGAAACTTTGATAGCAGTATTACCGAAGAAGCCTTTAACATGATTTTGGCTGATGAAAATTTTCACAATAAGAAATCAACTGTACTGTTTCATAAAGAATGGCATAAAGGTGTAATTGGTATTGTTGCTTCCAGATTAATAGAAAAATATTACCGACCTACTATAGTTTTAACCGAAAGTAATGGAATGGCTGCGGGCTCAGCACGCTCTGTTGAAGGATTTGATTTGTACCATGCCATAGAAGAGTGTAGCGATTTGTTAGAGCAATATGGTGGACACACCCATGCTGCCGGACTAACACTAAGAGTAGAAAATGTTCCTTCTTTTATTGAAAAGTTTGAAAACATTGTAGTTAAAAATATTGAAACCCGCAGTCTTACACCAGAAATTGAATACGATACGGAAATTGCTTTTAGAGCCATAACACCTAAGTTTTTTAGTGTACTTAAACAGTTTGCACCTTTTGGGCCGGGTAATGCAAGCCCCATATTTATGACCCGCAACGTATGGGACGTTGGCGATGTAACCATAGTTGGAAACAACCATTTACGATTGAGTTTAACCCACGAAGAAGGTGGAAGAATTTATAAAGCAATAGGGTTTGGCTTGGGAGAACATTACAATAAAGTAGCACAAGGTATCAGTTTCGATATTTGCTATTATATAGAAGAAAACCATTTTAATGGACACGTAAATCTTCAACTCAACATCAAAGACATTTTGTTTAAATCATAGTCATTTTTGCATTAGAAATATTTTCTAAGTCTTGTTTCCATTTTCTCACTTTATCCTTATTACTTGTGCTTCTTGGCTCATTAAAAAACAACTTTTGTCATTAAATCAGTTTATGCTTTGTTTTTCAAAAAATCTTTTTCGGCTAAATGTTAGGTAATTATATAGTAATTTTATTAATTGCTGTATGCAAAATCGGTTTTCATGTGAGAAATTATACCTTCTTTTATGGGTTATACTTTTGTATGGTTTTCCCTACTCCGTTTTTGCTCAAAACTTAGTTACCAATGGCGATTTTGAAAGTTATAGCACCTGCCCCAATCAATACGCACAAATACACTATGCAGATGGTTGGGCTCAGCCGTCCAACGGAACTCCCGATTATTACCATACCTGTTCAGCTAACTTAAATCCGTTAAGTAATTTAATAGGCTCTGAAACACCTTTTTCAGGTAATGCATTTGCAGGCATTGTTTTAGCCAATAATGTTAGTATTTACAGAGAATACATACAAAGAGAGCTCAGTAAAAGATTAGTAGCTAACCAAGTGTACTATTTTGAAATGTACATTAGTTTAGGTGATTCATGTAACCAAGCTTCCGACCAATTTGGTGTTTATTTCTCCAACGATTCCATCCGTACAGACAGTGTAATAATTAGCCGTGTTCCACAAATTACCACTAAAGGTCCTTTTTACAATAAATCCGGGTGGACAAAAGTATCAGCGTTATACAAAGCAGTAGGAGGTGAAAAATACATTACTATTGGTTGTTTTTCTCCAGCCAACACCCCGAATATAACCAATTATATTGGTGGAGGTGGCGCTTCTACTGCATTTGCTAATATTGCTTATTACTATATTGATGATGTTGCCCTCATTGACCCCTCTTGTGATTCCATTCCCCTTAATAACATAAGCCATGTAAATATTGATGTTTGCAGTAACCTAAGCAGCTTTACCAGTTTATTAAACCCTACCCATGCCGGAGTCAATTACCTTTGGAGTGATAGTTCAACAAACAACCAGTTTCAAACCAAAACAATTGGTCAATATTGGGTTTATGTATATACTGCCAATTGCCCTTATGTTGATACTTTTACCATTCGTTATATAGCACCACCTATATTAGACTTAGGGACAGATACAACACTCTGTAGTGATGCCCCTTTAGTAATTAAACCTCGGCATGCGCCAAACGTAAATTTCCTTTGGTCAAACAGCTCAACCGATTCCATACTATCAGTTAAAAATAACGGTATTTACTGGACCAAAATAACGGCAGCCAATGGTTGCGCTACAACCGACTCTATTAACGTTAATTTCATTATCGCACCTGAAGTACTCGGAAAAGACATTGATTTATGCAATGCAACTCAATTTCCGATAAAACTTTCAGCCGGCAAGGCATTAGCCAATAATTATTTATGGAATACCACTGCCACTGACTCCTTTGTAATGGCAGCCGATACTGGTACTTATTGGGTAAAAATAAACAAAGGCTCTTGTAATGTAACAGATACAATACTCGTTAAAAACACAAGCATGCCTGCTGTAATGTTAGGTAATGATACCACCGTTTGTATTGGTAATACTATTAATTTAACAGCTCCTGTATCAAATAGCTACAAATGGTATAAAAGTATTAATATAGTTAGCCCTTCTTTTGCACTTACCTCTCTAAATAACTCCATCACTGCCGGTACCCAAGGATTGTATTTACTGGAAGTAAAAAGAAATACTTGTACTAAAAGAGATACGATAAAACTGGAAACCAGAAACAAACCAGCGGTTAATATTGGCAACGATACATTACTTTGTTATGGCAGCTCCATAACACTTAACAGCATTATAGCAAGCCCTAATATTAAATACCTCTGGCAGAATGGCGATACTATTCCGCAGCAGTTCATTTCAAAAAAAGGAATGTATTGGATTAAAGTAAGAAACGATGCTTGTGAAGTAGCCGATTCTATCAATATTGATTTTGAAAACGAGCAAAGAATAAGTTTAGGGAATGACACTGCTGTATGCAGCGATCAGGTTTTAACTTTAACTGCAAAAGCAAATAATGTAAGCACCTTTAAATGGTATAACGGCTCTACCAAAAATATAACCAGTATTAACCAAGGCGGTACTTATTGGGTTGACGGAATAAAAGGCAGTTGTAAGGTTAGAGATAGTATTAAAATAACATACATAGAAAATCCTGTTGTTAACCTTGGTGCTGATACGCTTTTATGCTCAGGTCAATCATTTACGTATAAAGTAAGTTATCCCGAAGCTAGTTATTTATGGAGTAATAACAGCACTGATTCATTTATGACAGATACTAGGCAAGGCACTTATTGGGTAGAAATAAACAACCATGGTTGTAAGGGAAGCGATACAGTAAATGTAAATATATTTGTACTGAATAAAATAGAATTGGGGAACGATACCGCATTATGTGAAGATGATATATTAGCACTTAAAATAAATAACGTAAGTGCAGAAGCCTACTTATGGAACACCGGTGAAACGGATAAAACTATCAAACCAAAAAAATCCGGCATTTATTGGGTCGAGGCAAAAGCCTCTATTTGTAAAGTACGCGATAGCATTATCGTAATATTTAAACCTAAACCTATAGTCAGTTTAGGGAACGATACTATAATATGTACCAACGCCCCACTAGTACTTAATGCAAAAATTGACTCTGCCACCTACTTATGGGATAACCTAAGTACAGGCAAAACACGTAAAGTAAATACAATAGGATACTATACCGTAGCTGTAACCAAAAATGGTTGTACTGCAACAGATGATATAGTAGTAACTACCGAAAAAGCCCCTGTGCTTAGCTTAGGCAACGATACAACGCTTTGCAACGGCTATACTTTAGACTTAAACCCAACAGTGAATGGAGGAGTAAGCGAATACTTATGGCAAGACAATTCAACACTTCCTTATTTTAGAGTAAATACATCGGGTACTTATGCATTAACCATTAAAAAAGGAGTATGCTATGTTACCGATTCAATAAAAGTTTCCTATTTAAATAAAGCCAATGTAAACTTAGGCAACGATACTGATTATTGTTTTAACGATGCCATTACACTCAAAACAAGTGTCCCTAATGCCAATACTTATTTATGGCAAGATGGAAGTACAAAAAACTATTTACAGGTAAACAAAGCTGGATTGTATTGGGTGGAGTTAAACAGCAATACTTGTAGAGTAAGAGACTCTGTATTTTTAACCCAAAAACAATTACCCGTTATTAATTTAGGTATTGATAAAAGCATTTGTAAAGAAGAAAGTATAGTGCTTGATGCGCTAAATGCAGGTGCTAGTTTTGTATGGGAAGACCTTTCAACAACACAAACACATAAAATAAAAGCACCCGGCTTGTTTTATGTTACTGTAACCAGCAACAATGGATGCCTTACATCAGACACGATAAAACTAGATACTTTTCCTACTTATTTTGTAAATATTGGAACCGATACTTTTGTATGTGAAGGTTCATCATTTACTATAAATACAGGAGTAAATTATAAATCGTACTTATGGCAAGATGGTAGCACTGCACCTGCTTTTGTTACCAATAAATCAGGCGAATATGCTGTTACTGTTACAAACGAAAACAATTGCACTGCAAGCGATACTATTATACTTGCTCAAAAACCAAAACCTGTTATTAATTTAGAGCGTTCTATAAAAATTTGTGAACCAAACTTTACCTTAAATCCCGATAAAAACTTTATCAGTTATTTATGGCAGGATGGCTCAACAAAAAATAATTTCCGTGTATTAGATTACGGCACATACAAACTAACAGTTACCGACTCTAACTATTGTACCAACGATGCCGAAATAGAAGTACTTAATTTTTGTCCTGCTCATTTAGCCATGCCGAATGCATTTACACCTAATGCTGATTTATTAAACGACCAGTACAAACCCGTTACTAAAAACGTACAGGCACTTCACTTCAAAATATACAACAGGTGGGGGCAGCTTATATTTGAAACTCAGGAACTGGAAAAGGGATGGGACGGGAAATTAAACAACATATTAGCAGAAGCTGATGTGTACTTTTACTCTGTAACGTACGTAGGCACTAACACAATAAGTACAACCCAACATGGCGATTTTACTTTATTAAGATAAACTATTACAAAATTTCCAGAATTTTCTCTGCCGGACGTGCAATAATTGCTTTTTTACCATTCACCACAATAGGCCTTTCTATTAAAGTTGGATGAGCCAGCATCACATCAATCCATTCCGCATCACTCAATTGCTTATTAGCGTATGTTGCTTTAAAAATATCCTCATTTTTTCTAATCAAATCAAATGGTTTAATACCAATGAGCTTAATTAAATCAGCCAACTCCTTATGCGTAAAAGGTGTTTTTAAATACTCTACAAATTTAAAGTCAATATTTTTTTCTTCTAATAAAGTAAGCGCATTTCTGCTTTTACTACATCTGCTATTATGGTATACAGTAATCATTGTTTGAGGGTTACACCAATTACAAGGTAACAAGTCGGCTGTAAAACCAACACCTTCACACTGAGGACATACATAACCGCAACCTGCCATACTTATTAAATTGGTGGTGCAATATAATTGATAAAAATACCATTGCACCTAAACAATAAAGCAGCTACTCATTTTTTATTACAAGCTATTTTTATTTATTTGGTGCCCACATTTAATAATTACCTACATGAAAAAAATAATAATAGCATTCAGTATTTTAATGCTTAGCACTTTGAGCATTTTTGCCAAACAAAAATTAGCTAAGGGGCTTTATGCCGAAATTACCACCACCAAAGGAACTATTTTAGTACAACTGGAATTTGAAAAAACACCGCTTACAGTTGCCAACTTTGTAGGCTTAGCAGAAGGTAAAATTAAAAACAGTGCTAAAAAAGAAGGCGTTCCTTACTTTGACAGTATTAAGTTTCACAGGGTAATACCTAATTTTATGATTCAAGGTGGTGATCCAACTGGAACAGGACAAGGTGGCCCGGGTTATTCATTTAAAGATGAATTTTTACCTGGCTTAACTTTTACTGGGCCTGGTATATTAGCTATGGCCAATGCCGGACCTGCTACCAACGGTAGTCAGTTTTTTATCACTCATGTTAAAACAGCTTGGTTAGATAACAGGCATACTGTTTTTGGACATGTAATTACAGGACAAGAAGTAGTAAATGCTATTCAACAAAATGATGTTATTTTACATATAAAAATTATACGTAAAGGAAAACCGGCCCGTAAATTCAAAGCAGAAAAAGTTTTTGAAGAACTGCGTAATAAGTAGTCTTTCATCATCATTTATAAAACCTATTACTTTTTGTAATAGGTTTTTTTATGGCGAGACTTTTCAATTATTAACCATCGTTATGTAATCCATACTTTTATTTCTTAAGTCTAAACCGCCCTCATATACCGATTTTAGATTAACCAGGAAAAATGACCAACCCGTAGCGCAACCCAAACGTATATTTTGTTTGGAAAGATCATCCATAGGAATATTTTTTTGAGTAAGTGCCACTATCACCACATCGTTTTCCTCTGTTAAAGTTACTTCAACTATACATTCGCCCGCAAACGAAAACTGGATAAAATCTTTGCCATTGGCTTTGATAATATGACCCTTTTCTAAGTGCGCCTGAGCATACCAATTCCATGCATAAGTATATCCGTCTTTAACATTTGTATTGACATCAATAACATTATTATTAGTATCAAAGTAAACAGCTTGGCTTAAAAACCACGTTTCTATTTTCGATGCTACAGTCCAGGCATCATACATATCAGTCAGCTTGGCTTTTACTGCAATTTTTTTAGTAAACGAAGTCCAGTTAAAATTTTCCATTTGTTACGTTATTGATCAATCAATGTTAGCACAATTTCAATTATTTTCTTTTACTGCTGTATTTTTAAACCAAAAAACTTGCCTTACATTTGCAACTTATGATTAAAGAAACGAGCGAATTGGCTAAAAGTGACTATTTTATAGATTTAGAACACCACTACGGGGCACATAACTACCATCCCATTCCGGTTGTAATAGAACATGCTGCGGGTGTATTTATGTACGATGTAGAAGGTAAACAATACTTTGATTTTCTTTCAGCATACAGTGCGGTAAACCAAGGCCATTGCCATCCGCGTATTATAAATGCTTTAACCAAGCAAGCACAAAAACTAACTTTAACCAGTCGTGCGTTTCACAATAACCTGTTAGGCGAATATGAAAAATATATAACCAGCTACTTTGGTTTTGATAAAGTATTGCCCATGAACACAGGTGTAGAAGGTGGCGAAACGGCCATTAAATTAGCAAGGCGTTGGGGATATGATGTAAAAGGTATAGCCGAAAATCAGGCAGAAGTAATTTTTGCTGAAGGTAATTTTTGGGGTAGAACCATGGCAGCTATTTCATCTAGCAACGACCCAAGCAGCTTTAAAGGTTTTGGTCCGTTTATGCCCGGCTTTAAATTAATTCCTTACAACGATTTAGTTATTTTAGAAGATACCTTTAAAAGCAATCCAAACATTTGTGCTTTTATGTTTGAGCCTATTCAGGGCGAAGCAGGCGTTGTTGTTCCACACGAAGGTTACTTACAAGGTGTAAGAAATTTATGTACCAAATACAATGTATTGATGATTGCCGATGAGGTACAAACTGGCCTTTGCCGTACTGGTAAAATGTTGGCTTGCGACCATGAAAATGTAAAACCCGATGTATTGATTTTAGGCAAAGCCCTTTCAGGTGGAACTATGCCGGTAGCAGCCGTATTAGCCAACGATGAAGTAATGTTAACCATTAAACCGGGTGAACATGGCAGTACCTATGGTGGTAATCCTTTGGCTTGTGCAGTAGCTATGGAGGCTTTACAAGTTTTAAAAGACGAGCATTTAGCCGACAATGCAGAAGCGATGGGTATTATATTCAGAGAGCGTATGACTGCTTTGATGCAAAAAACCAATTTAATTAGTTTAGTACGTGGCAAAGGTTTATTAAACGCTATTGTTATTTTGCCTTTTGGCAATGGAAAAACAGCTTACGATGTTTGCTTAACTTTAAAAGAACATGGTTTATTGGCTAAACAAACGCATGGCGATATTATTCGTTTTGCACCACCATTAACCATTAATGCGGACCAAATGCATCAGGCATGCGATATTATTAATCAGGTGATTCTAGGATTAGAAAAATAAGTCCTAATTACATTCACTTTAATATTTCTTACAAAAGGATCTAGATACGTTTATCTAAATCCTTTTGTAGTTTTTATACCCTATTTCCCAGCCCAAATATTTGGCAGCAAACTTTTTAAATTGGTCTTTTAGTTTGGTTTTATTGTAGTTTAAATCAAACTCAAACTGCCAGTTTTTTTCAGCAATACGTTTTTGCATTACCTTAGGGTGTATATCTTCAAACCGGGCTAATGAATCTATTTTACTGTAATCAAAAGCATCTGCTTTCACTACATTTTTATCTATCCATTCCTGGTTATGCCATAGCTTATGAAACTCCTCTTGTTTACGTTGCATAGCCCGCGGGTCTTTTACCCAACCATAATGATAAATATAGGCATCAATGGCTTTAACGTGTAGCTTTTCATCATCGTTTTTTCTAAAGCCTTGCGCATCTTTATAAGAGTATATTTTCTTGTTGTTTTTTACAACACGTATTTCATTGTTATACCATTTGCTGGAGTTGCCTATATAATCGTACGAGCCGTAAAAATGAAGGTATTTAAACAACAAACCATCTACTCGTTTATGGCTTTTATAGGTTAGCATAGCCTGTTTAACTATAGGTAAATATTTTTCGTGTATTACTTCATCGCCTTGTATATAAAAACACCAATCGTAATAAGTAGGAATAGCTTGAAAAGCTTTATTGGTTTCTGCTGCCAACACTTGCCCACCCTGCTTCAGAGTTTCATCCCAAAGGGTTTTTATAATCTTTATTTTTGTGGGGTCAATAGATAGAATAAGTGCTTCAGTATCATCGTCAGATTTACCCAAAGCTACATACACCTCATCGCATATAGGTAAAATAGATTGTATGGCTTCTACAACCGGATAATCGTAAATAATGGCATTTTTAATAAAAGTAAAACCTGCTACTTTCATTTTATTCAGGTATTTGTTGGTGCGCTATCAGTTGTTTGTATAAACCTTCCTGATGTACTAACTCATTGTGGTTACCTTGCTGTACAATTTTACCTCTTTCCAATACAACAATAACATCGGCATTTTTGATAGTACTTAAGCGGTGTGCTACTATAATGGTAGTTCTGTTCAACATTACATTGCTTAATGCTTCCTGTACCAAACGTTCACTGGCCGTATCTAAAGCAGAAGTGGCTTCATCTAAAATCAATATATCAGGATTGGTATTTACCGCTCTTGCTATACTTAAGCGTTGTTTTTGTCCACCGCTTAATTTGCTGCCTCTATCACCAATATTGGTTTCATAGCCGCTTTCTGTTTCAACAATAAAGCTATGCGCATTGGCAATTTTAGCCGCCTGTTCTACTTGATCTTTGGTAACCGATTCTTTGGCAAAGCTGATATTATTGGCTATCGTATCGTTAAACAAAATACTCTCTTGCGTAACTATACCCATTAAACCACGTAAATCTAAAATTTTATAATCGCGTATATCTACACCATCAATTAAAATTTGTCCTTTTGTTGGGTCATAAAAACGAGGTATTAAATCGGTTAAAGTTGACTTCCCTCCGCCCGAAGGGCCCACCAAAGCAACGGTTTGCCCCTTTTGAATAGTCAGGTTTAAATTTTCAAATACCCACTCATCCTGATATTTAAAACTTACATTTTTAAACTCAATGGTTTGGTTAAATGCTTTGATAGGAATAGCATTCGGTTTTTCAATAATTATTTCTTCGCTATTAATAATTTCTTCTACTCTTTCAATAGAAGCCAAACCTTTATTCATAGAATTATAAGCCGTACTAAAAGCTTTGGCAGGTGAAAGCAATTGCGAAAACACCCCTAAGTAACCCAAGAAAACAGAGGCACTCAGACTATCATCGTTATGCAAAACCATTTTACCACCAATCCATAAAATAATAGCAAATACTGATACGCTAATGGTTTCGCTAATGGGCGATGAACCATCGGCTGTTCTATTGGCCTTAATATTCAATTGCGTATACTCCTGGTTTTGCACCAAAAAGCGTTTAAACAAAAAGTCTTGCGCATTAAATGCTTTGATTACGCGCACGCCTGTTAAAGTTTCTTCCACATGCGAAACCAATGAACCAAATTTAGCTTGTCCGCGCGATGTTTGTTTTTTAAGCAGCTTACCTATTAAGGCCATAAACAAAGCACTAACAGGCAAAGCACAAAACACAATTAAAGTAAGCTTAGGACTCACCCAAATTAACGAGCTTAAAAATATAAGAATGGTAATAGGTTCTTTGGTAAATGCCTCCAGCGAACTCATAATAGCCACCTCTATCTGGTGCATATCACTCGTCATACGGCTTAACAAATCACCCTTTTTTTCTTTACTGAAATAAGATAGAGGTAATATTAATATACGTTGGTATGCAGCCTTTCTAAAATCGCTGATAATATAGTTGCGCATAGGAACCATAAAAAACAAAGCCAGATATCTGAACAGGTTTTTTAAAGTAATCATCACTACTACAAAACCACATATATACAACAGCACTACTTCCGCCCCGTACATGGCTTTATACTCAACTATAAAGTTTTTTAAAACATCAAAATTTTGTTTGAAACTGAAACCTACATCAGCCGTTGGTTTTACCGTGCTTACTTCTTTAGCACTAAACAAAACATCTAACATAGGAATAATAGAAGCAATAGAAAACAAACCAAAAATACTTGATAGAACATTACAAAGAATGTTCATTAAAGCATAGTATTTATATTTAAAAGTAAAGCGTAAAAATTTTAAGTAGCCGTTCATTGCTTAATCTCAGGTGGGCAAATATGCTATTTTTTTTATTGCTTAATGAAAAATAATTTTTACCTACTGTAACAAAAGATAAGCGGAAAACAAAAGCAACAATACCCAAAACCTTGAAAAGAGTATTTTTCCTATAAAAAAGAGTATTGATACTACTAAAATGGCATTATAATTGCAAACACAAGTCTGCTCAAAGCATACCATTAAACATGAAATTAGAAAGCCATAATTTAGTTAAACGTTATAAAAAGAGAACCGTAGTAAACAATGTTTCTATTGAGGTAAATCAGGGCGAATGTGTTGGTTTATTAGGCCCCAACGGAGCAGGAAAAACAACTACCTTTTACATGACAGTTGGCTTAATAAAACCTGATGAAGGTCGTGTAACGCTTGATGGAGAAGATTTAACCGCTTTACCCATGTACAAAAGAGCCCAAAAAGGCTTGGGTTATTTACCACAGGAAGCCAGTATTTTCAGAACACTGAGTGTGGAAGACAACTTAAAAGCGGTGATGGAATTAACGGACATGAGCAAAGAAGAACAACGTGACAGACTGGAATCGTTAATTGATGAATTTACTTTACACAAAGTACGCAAAAGCCCGGGCAATGTATTGAGTGGTGGCGAAAGACGCAGAACGGAGATAGCCCGCGCGTTAGCTGTTAATCCAAAATTTATTTTATTAGACGAGCCTTTTGCAGGTATTGACCCCATAGCTGTTGAAGATATTCAGGTAATTGTAGCTAAGCTAAAACACAGAAACATTGGTATTTTAATTACCGACCACAATGTACACGAAACCCTTTCTATAGTAGATAGGGCTTATCTTTTGTTTGAAGGAAAAATATTGAAATCAGGTACAGGACAAGAGTTGGCAGATGATGAAATGGTGCGTAAAGTTTACTTAGGACAAAACTTTGTTTTAAGATAGACCGCTCGATTATTAATATATCATTTTAGCTATTTTACCTTTACTACCGACAAGAAAAACCGCATTTCCTTTTTTTGCTTTGCGCACTGTATTGAACGATACTTTAGAAATGCTTTTCCAGGTTCTTTCCTGATAGTTAAAAGCATCTACACCATTGGTACCGCAAGCTAAAAAGTTATTGATACTTAACTTTTCAATACACGACCTATAGCCAAAAGGTTGCTCTCCCGCATCTTCATAGTAAAGATTAACTCCTATTTCATCAAAGTTTTTATACCTCACACTGTCTTGTAGGTAATTACCACCCACTGCAATTTTAGCTTTATTGGTAACAGCAAATGAAAACGCTCCTTTCGCACTGGCTCCTTGTTGTATTAATAAATTAGTTTTGTCGCTAGCCTTTTGTAACGATTTAAAATGATAAAAGCTAGATTTCATACCACCCGTTACAAAACCGAACTCTTTATTTCCCCAACACCGCAAGCTGGTTCCACTGGCTGCAAACACAGCCTCTCCATCATTGGCTATGGGTGTATATTTTTCATCTATGTTTTGCCAAGTATTGCCGCCATCCAAAGTATATAACATAAAAAAATGTTTTTGAATGGGGTCGCCAACCAGTACTCCTTTTTTATCATTCCAAAAATCCATGGCATCTAAAAAAACAGCGGTATCTGTATTTTTATAAACTTCTTTCCATGTTTGTCCGCCATCAGTTGTTTTTAAAATATAGGCAGGTGCTCTCGTACTCATTACGATAGCGTTCTTAGCATCAAATGCTTCTATATCTCTAAAATCACAGGTTTCGTAACCTGCCAGTTTATCAAAGTAAAATGTTTTTCCCCCATCTGTACTTTTTGCAATGGTGCCATTATTTCCACTAGCCCAAATAACACTATCATTCACTACACTTAAACCCCTAAACGAAGTTTTATGCAATACAACGCCTCCGTTTAAAACAAAACTATTTGTATCGCACAAAGCAATATTCGTTTGTGCCATACCCCATTGCGCAAGCAATAAGCACCCAATAATAAAACCTTGTTTTAACTTTGACATAAACCAAAAATACAAATTGTAGCAGCAATTTACCAACGGTATTTCTATTTTTAAGGTAATCTGCTACATTTGTTTTTAATGATACAAAAACCAATTGCTTTACTTTTTGCTCTGGTAATTTTTATACAAGCAAAATCACAAAATACACCTACCGTTATTACCAATGCAAAAATTCATATTGGTAACGGACAAATTATAGAAAAAGGCACCCTTGTATTC
The DNA here is from genome assembly GCA_040388375.1 of Bacteroidota bacterium. Classification (NCBI taxonomy): domain Bacteria; kingdom Pseudomonadati; phylum Bacteroidota; species Bacteroidota bacterium. The sequence goes on from JAZKBU010000004.1 coordinate 83,950, forward strand.
AGCAATGGAATTATTGAATATGTAGGAACTGACAACAACACCTTTTATAAAACAGCTACCATTATCAATGCAGAAGGAAAACACGTTTATCCGGGCTTATTTGCTTTAAACAATGTAGTTGGATTAAATGAAATAGATGCTGTAAGGGCTACCCACGATTTTAATGAAAATGGAAGTATAAATCCCAATGTACGTGCACAGATTGCCTACAATACCGATTCGAAAATTCTGCCTACTCTAAAATTTAATGGTATTTTATTTACACAGGTAACTCCACAAGGAGGTTTAATAAGTGGCTCTTCAAGTGTTATGAAAACCGAAGCATGGAACTGGGAAGATGCTACCATAAAAAAGGATGATGGTATACATATTAACTGGCCGGAACAAAACCCTTGGGGTAATCTGGAAAAACAAAAAGAGCAAATTGAAAAACATACCCAATCGCTCAAAACCTTTTTAACCGAAGCAAAACATTATTGCCTTAACACGCCTGTAGTTTCAAACATTCGTTATGAAGCTATGCGCAACATTTTCAATAAATCAAGCAAACTATTTGTGCATGTGAATACGGCCAAAGGCATTATTAATTGTATTCAGTTTTTTAAACAGCAATTTCCTGAAATAGATGTGGTACTTTTTGATGCAGCAGAAGCAAACTACTGCATTGATATCATCAAAGAGAACAATATAAAAGTAGTCATTAGTAATATACACAGCCTGCCAAGCAATGCCAGTAAAGACGTTGACCAACCTTATAAAACGGTGGCTCAATTATTCAATGCAGGAATAACAGTTGCCGTAGCACGCAATGGAAGTTGGGAAGCCCGTAACGTAATGTTTAATGCCGGTACAATAGCCGCTTATGGTATAAACCCGGAACAAGCATTACAAACCATTACCTTAAACGCAGCAAAAATAGTTGGCTTGGATAGTTTGTATGGAAGCCTAGAAAAAGGTAAAAAAGCCAGCCTGATTATCAGCGATGGCGATGTATTGGACATGAAATCAAACAATATTGTTCAGGCATTTATTAATGGCGAAGCATTAACCATTGACAATGAACAAAAAGCTCTAGCCAAAAAGTTCCAGAATAAATACGGTATAAAAAACTAATTGGTTATACGTTGGCGTACCGTTTCGTACAAAGCAATGCCTGCAGCCACACTTACATTTAACGATTGTACTCCAAACTCCAAAGGTATTTTGGCCATTTCAGTACATTTTTTTATAACCTCAGGGCTAATGCCGGTTTCCTCGTTACCCATAATAATAGCAACAGGGCCGGTTAAATCAAGTTGATGAAAATTTTGGCTTGCCTTTTCAGTACAGGCTATGGTTAAAATGCCACTTTGGTTAAGCAACTCCATAACCGTTTTATAATTTTTTTCCCTGCAAATAGGAATATGCATCAGCGCACCTGCCGATGTTTTAACTGCATCTTCATTAATAGGTGCATTGTCATTGGTTGGAATTACTATGGCATTTACTCCTGCACAATAAGCAGAACGGGCTATGGCTCCTAAATTTCTTACATCGGTAATTCTATCCAACACCAAAATAAATGGCGTTTTTCCCGCTTCAAACAATTGCGGTATAATGTCCTCAATTTTTTGAAATGTAATAGGCGATAAATAGGCAATTACGCCCTGATGATTTTTTTGCTGTAAAAAAAAGAATTTCTCTTTAGGCGCATATTGGAAAGGAACATCAAACTCTTTACATTTACTGATAATCTCGTTTAATAAATCGCTTTTTGTTGCTTGCTGAATAATTATTTTATTAATATCCTTGGCTGCAACCAATGCCTCCAATACTGCATGTTGTCCGTATATTAACTGACTATTATCTATAGGTTTACTTTGATGTTTAGGGTAAAATGCCATGCCCGCAATATTAGTTCAAATGTTTCACAAATAAATTAGCAATTGCCATGGGCGCTAAAAAACGAAGTCCCTTTGCAATTAATTGAGTAGGCATTCAAACCAAAAATAAACACTATTTACCTGACTATATAATATTTACACAAACATTGGTATTTTTGATTGTTCAATTTTATTGGACTATTGGCAATAACACATTAGCATAACCTATTTTGATATTAGTTTTTGATTTGATTATTTGCATAAAAATAAACGAATGACCGTAATGGATATAAAAATTGTAAACTGTACCTTAAAACATAGGGCTGTTTTAGCTGAATTAGGCGCAAGTACATTTTACGAATCATACAAGGATGAGAACACGGAACACGATATGCAGTTGTATATTGAAAATACGTACACCATTGATAAAATACAAGAGAACCTAAACAATACCAATGTCATTTATTTTTTAGCTTACACGCAAGACGGTGAAGCAGGATATGTTAAACTATTACTCAATCAATTCAACCCAAAACTAAATGGTTCTTGTGCCGAGTTAGAAAAAATATATGTAAAGCAGTCGTTTCAACGACAAGGTATAGCACACCAATTATTACAGCACACCATTAATTTTTGCAAAGAGCATAATTATAAAAACCTGTTTTTAGGCGTATGGCAGGAAAACGAAAAAGCTTTGCAGTTTTACGCCAAAGAAGGCTTTGTAACCTTTGATACCCGTAAATTTACATTAGGTGAGCGTATCTGCGATGACTACATGCTCAATTTAGCACTATAACAATTCTTCTTTTTGCAGTAAAGCCAGCTTCATAATAGCTGCCACACTCATACTATCCGTAATAGTGCCATTCATTACCATTTGATACACCTCTTTAAATGGTAATTTTTTTATTTGCAATTGCTCCGTATCTTCCGGTTCCGCCTCTTTTTGCACCAAACCCTTTGCTACATAAATAATTGCCAATTCATCGCTCACAGAATTACTTAAATGCATACGCAATAACTCTGTCCAATGCTCAGCCACCAAACCGCATTCTTCCAACAGCTCACGCTTGGCACTTTCAATAGGTTCTACGCCAATAATGCCGCCACCTTCGGGTATTTCCCAACTGTAAATATTTAAAGGGTATCTATATTGGCCAACTATCCAGGTATTGTTATTTTCATCCAAAGGAATAACACCAATGGCTAAATTTTTAAAATGTACTTTTCCGTATATACCATCATTGCCACTCGGATTGATCACTTCGTGGTGCTGCACCTCTATCCAGTTATTTTCATAAGCAGTGGTAATGCTTTTGGTTTGCCAGGGATTGTGTGTTTCCTCAATCATAGTTTACGACTCTACTTTACGTAGAAAAGTTTTCCATTGTTTTCCTTTTTCGTAAAAAGGCTTACATGTTTTACATTCTGTATTCATGGCTTCATATAATTGAATGGTATCGCCTTTCGCTTCCCAAATCAGTAATTTCGATTCTTTGGTTGTAATATTACTTATTTCCATCAAATCATTTTCACTCATAGAAGCCTTATCGTTATTGATAAACGTTTGGTAACTTTGATAACCATCAATACCATTTATTTCGTTCATGGCAGTAAACTTTACCCCATAATTATTAGCTAAATCGGTAAACTCCCCTTCAAAAAGGTGTTTATTAATAGCATATTTTAAAGCCGGTAAATCACTATTTACTTTTACTATGGGGTTATTAATGGCCCTTACATAAGTAAAAGTTTTTTTAGCCGCTGAGTCATAGTAAAATAATTTATCGTCCTTGCTTACAAATAAATTACTGTGAGGCATGTGTGATAAACCTTCAACCGCTACTTCCGTTAAAGAAATACTATCAAATCCTGATTTCCAAAACTCTACATCACCATTTACCAGTATAATACTATCCGCATTTTTATCAATAATAATTTCACTACATAAAAACTGATCAAAACCATGAATGTTTTTTGTTTTATATACATGGTTTAATACTGACTCTAATAACCAATGTCCGTAAATTTGAGGTGATTCAACTGTTTTTGCTTGTTCTTTGGGTGCTTCATTTCCACACGAAACAAAAATGGTAACAACAAAAGCAATAATATAATGGGTAATTTTTTTCATTTACATTAAAATAATAGGTACGAAAATAAGGAAAGTGACTTCCAGTTTATTCACAAAATTAAGGCTTAATTACCCAATTATCAATTAACCTTACTTCTCCACAAAACACAGCAGCCAATATAACTGCCTTTAAATGGGCTGAACTATTACCACTTAATAACTCAAGTGTTTCACTATTATAAATGTTAAAATACTCTACTTGAAGGCTTTTATTGGCACCAATAATAATAAGTGCATTTTGCACCAATTGTTCAATGGTATGCAAACCCCAGTTTTCCTGTATATAAAATAGGGCCTTTGAAATAGCCGTTGCTTCTTCCCGTTGTATTTTATTCAAGCGTACATTTCTACTACTCATAGCTAGGCCGTCTTCATGCCTAACAGTTGGCTCAATACATAACTGAATGGTTGAATAATGCCTTTTAATAAGCTCACCCACAACCATTACCTGCTGGTAATCCTTTTGTCCGAAAAATGTTTTATCAGGTTTAACAATATCAAACAACTTAGCCACAATGGTTTTTACCCCATCAAAATGGCCGGGTCTTTTCTCCCCTTCCAAAACGGTAGTAATTAGGCCAAAATCTTCTGTGTTTTTTAGCAAGCCATCAGGATACATTTCATCTACAGGAGGCATAAAAAGAACATGGCAACCAGCCTCCAGCAATAGTTTAATATCCGCATCTGCCGTTTTCGGATATTTTTCTAAATCAGTAATATTGTTAAATTGAGTAGGGTTTACAAAAATGCTACAAATACATATATCTGTTTCTTGTACACTTTTATTAATTAATGATATATGTCCGGCATGCAAAGCACCCATTGTAGGTACAAATCCTATACTTAATCCCTTCGCTTTTTGCTCATTTACATAGTTTTGTACCGCCTGAACAGTTTTAAATACAATCACTTTAGTTTGATTTACAGCCGTTTGTTTATTTTTACGAACTTTTTTGTGGTCAATATTAAACAATATATTAACATTATCGTAAATTTGCCTACTTTTTTAAAAAGAAAGTTATTTAGTATGTCTAAGAAAAAAGTTCTTTTTATCTCGTCAGAAATGACCCCTTACTTGCAAGTAACCAATGTTGGTGAATTAGCAAGAAGATTGCCACAAGCAATTCAAGAAAAAAACAATGAAATCCGCGTGCTTATGCCTCGTTTTGGCTGCATAAACGAAAGACGCAACAAATTACACGAAGTTGTTCGTTTATCAGGTATCAATATAACTATTGACGATAACGATAATCCACTTACCATTAAAGTTGCTTCGTTACAAGAAGCTAAAATGCAAGTTTATTTCTTAGACAACGAAGACTATTTCCACCGTAAATTTGTTTATACCAACGATAAAAACGTATTTTTTGATGACAATGACGAGCGTACCATTTTTTTCTGTAAAGGTGCACTTGAAACAGTAAAAAAATTAGGCTGGCAGCCCGACATTATTCACTGCCAAGGCTGGATGACCAGTTTAATTCCGCTTTACCTAAAAACTATTTACAAAGACGAACCTGTATTTAGAAATGCTAAAGTTGTTTATTCTGTTTTCGAAAATCAATTTGAAGAAAATTTAGGTAAAGATTTTGCCCGTAAAGCCGGATTAAACGAAATTGATACCAAACAAGTTGCCTCATTAGTTAACTCTGATAGCACTGCTTTATATATAACAGGTATTACTCATGCTGATGCAGTAGTAACCGCCAGTGACGAAATAAATGCTGAAGTAGCTAAATTTATTAAAAAACAAAAAGGTAAATTAATGTTAAATCATGTTGAAGGTGCTTATGGCGAAGCTTATGACCAACTATATGAGAATTTACTTGAAAGGCAAAATTAAACTAAACAGCGCTATCAAAAATCTTATTTTCATTGGGTGCTTTATTATTATAGCCACCTTCTCTGCTTGTAAAAAAGATACTAATACTTTAGGAGTTGATTTTATTAACCCCGACAGTACTTTTGGTACCTCTTATAAAAGTTTTTTGCTAACTGGGTATACCACTAAAATGGATTCCTTACCAACATATAACCAATCGTTATATATGTTAGGAAGTATCAACGATCCTGTTTTTGGTATATCAAAAGCCACCATTCTAACATCTTATTCCATTCCAAATAATGCTGCGTCATTTAGTTTTGGAAGCGTAGGCTTGCAAATTGATTCAGTAGTATTACAATTAAGAATTGGAAATGATACTACCTATGCTGGCGATATCAATAGCCCCCATACTATTAAAGTATACGAGTTAAGTTCGCGTTTAATAGGTGATTCAATCTACTATTCAAACAGGCCTTATGCTGCTTCAACAATAGTAGTAGGTGAGTTCAATGATAGATTCAGACCAACAGACAGTATTTATAGTACATACGTAAATACGACTGCCGTTATTCCGCCTTGTATAAGAATAAAACTGTCTGACGATTTTAAAAATAAATTACAAAATGCAGGTACTTTAAACTCAAGTACGTTTTACGATAATTTTAAAGGGTTTGCGTTGGTTGATGAAAGTAATTTCGCCACAAATCAGGGAAGTATAGCTTATATAAACTTAAACTCTATTTATACCAATATGGTGGTTTATTATAAAAACGATACGACCAATTTAAGAGCTGAGTTCCCTATTTACACAAGTAATCCGAAATACAATCATTACCAAACCAACAGCACAGGCTTTAACCAACCTATGTTTAACGGAACACCTAAAGATACCGGCTATCTGCAAGCAATGGCAGGAACAAAAATACGTGTGTTTATACCACCGAGTATTATAGACTCGTTGGCCTCAACATTGGGTACACAATTAGCTATACAAAAAGCAGAGCTTGTTATAGATGCTTATAACGGTCTTGACAACAATACTTTTAAGCTGCCTAATCAGCTTACATTACTGGGTACCGACTCTGCAGGAAATAGCATTTTAATACAAGATATGTTTTCAGAAGGCAGTTTATATCTTGGAGGAAATATTTACAATAACCAATATAGATTCAATATCGCCCGGGAGTTAAATAAAATTATCTCAACACGTAAAAAAGGAGGCAACTCACACTTTGGATTCAACATTATAGTTCCCAACAGTACCAGTGGTTCCGTTTTTCAAACATCAGCTAGAAGAGCCGTTTTAAACACTAAAAATTTAAAACTTAACGTTAACTATACTGTTGTAAAATAAGCAAACGTCATTATTAATTGTGATTATTCAACTTACTAAACAAAGCAGCACTGCTCAGATTGATAGCCTACAAAAACATTTAAACAGGCTGGGATTAGAGTACTTTTTTCAAGCGGCCAAAAACCAGTTTATTGTTCCCCAAGCAAACCAAACCGAATTATTTAACGATTTTTCTTTTATTGAAAATATAATCAATATTTCTACACCCTACCAGTTATCATCTAATCAATACAAAAAGCAAACACGCTTTTTAGTAAATGGTATTGAAATTGGGGGCGACAATTTAAATTTGATTGCCGGGCCTTGCTCAGTAGAAAGTGAAGAACAGATTTTTGATGTTGCCCAATTTTTAAACAAAAACAAAATAAAGTTTATACGTGGCGGAGCTTTTAAGCCTCGTACCTCGCCTTATAGTTTCAGAGGTTTAGGAAACGAGGGCTTAAAACATATAAGGGCAGCAGCCGACAAATATGATTTAAGAGTAGTTACTGAATTAATGGATTTGAGTAACTTGGAGCAAGTATATAACCATACAGATATTATTCAGGTAGGGGCAAGAAATATGAGTAACTTTTCATTGCTTGCCGAATTGGGGAAAATAAATAAACCCGTAATGCTTAAACGTGGTATGAGTGCCAAAGCTACTGAGTGGCTTTTAGCAGCCGATTACTTACTTTGTGGAGGTAATGAAAACATTATTTTATGCGAACGAGGTATCAGAAGTTTTGATATACAAAGCAGGAATGTTTTTGACCTTGGCGTTATTCCGTTAATGCAATCCCTTTCACACCTGCCAGTTTTTGCCGACCCTAGTCATGGTGTAGGTAAAGCAGCATTTGTAAATAAAATGGGCTTAGCAGCCATTGCAGCCGGTGCCAATGGTTTAATGATAGAAATACACCCCAATCCTGAAAAAGCATTAAGTGATGGAGAACAAGCATTAAACTTTACAGAGTTTGAATCATTTTTAACGGCAGCTAAACCGCTATTAAATGCTATTGATAAAGCTGCTGACTTTAGTGAAACAAACAATTTTTTGAAATTAGAAAGTTTATAATATATTCGTTATAATTATGTGTGGAATAGTTGCTTACATTGGCCATAGAGAGGCTTGTCCTATTATATTAAAAGGGCTAAAAAGATTAGAATACCGCGGTTACGATAGTGCTGGTGTTGCATTACTAGACGATAGCAAAGAATTTAAAGTTTATAAAAAAACAGGTAAGGTTGCCGATTTAGAAAACTCCATTGGCGATCAAAATACCAGTGCACATACAGGTATGGGCCACACTCGTTGGGCAACCCATGGTGTTCCTAACGATATAAACGCACATCCACATTTAAGTGGAAATGGCGAGTTTGCCATTATTCACAATGGTATTATTGAAAACTATGCTTCGTTAAAAGAAATGCTCGAAAAACGTGGGCATCAATTTAAATCAGAAACGGATACCGAAGTTTTAATTCACCTGATAGAAGAGGTATATAAAAACAATGAGGTAAGTTTTGAAGAAGCTGTTCGTATGAGTTTAACCCAAGTAATTGGTGCTTATGCAATAGTTATTTTAAGTAAAAAAGATCCTAACTATTTAATCGGAGCCCGTAAAGGAAGTCCGATGGTTTTAGGAATTGGCGAAGGCGAACATTTTATAGCAAGTGATGCAACTCCTATTGTAGAATACACCCGCAATGTAGTGTATTTAAACGATGGTGAAATTGCCATAATCAAAGGGACGGACTTAACCATCAAAACCATTGACAACACTATAAAAACACCTTATATACACGAGTTAGAAATTAACTTGGAAAGTATTGAAAAAGGCGGCTACGAACATTTTATGATGAAAGAAATTTTTGAGCAACCGCGCTCTATTCTTGATTCATACCGTGGCCGAATCCACTTGAACGATGGTATTATTACTATGGCCGGAATTGATAAATTTGAAGATAAGTTTAAAAACTTAAAACGCATTATTATCATAGGCTGCGGTACTTCATGGCATGCCGGTTTAGTTGGCGAATATTTATTTGAAGATTTTGCCCGTATACCGGTTGAAGTAGAATATGCTTCAGAATTCAGGTATAGAAATCCCATTATTGACGAAAATGATTTTGTTATAGCCATTTCACAAAGTGGTGAAACAGCCGATACGTTAGCAGCACTAGAGTTGGCAAAAAGTAAAGGTGCTACCATATTTGGTGTATGTAATGTAGTAGGCTCATCTATTCCTCGTTTAACAGATGCCGGAGCATATACTCATGCAGGACCTGAAATTGGTGTAGCTTCAACCAAAGCATTTACAGCACAAGTAACAGCATTAACTTTAATGGCTTTATCTATTGCACAAAAAAGAGGTACTATTACTACCCAGCGTTTGCGTGAAATGATTGCCGAAATTGAAACTGTTCCTGCAAAAATTGAAAAGGTTTTAAAAACCAACGATTTTATAAAAGAGCTGGCTAAAGAATTTAAAGATTCAAGAAACTTCTTATACCTGGGCCGTGGTTATGGATTCCCGGTTGCTTTAGAGGGCGCATTGAAACTAAAAGAAATTTCATACATACATGCTGAAGGATACCCTGCTGCAGAAATGAAGCATGGCCCAATTGCATTAATTGATGAGGAAATGCCGGTAGTAGTAATTGCTACCCAAAATACCAATTACGAAAAAGTAATAAGCAATATACAGGAAGTAAAAGCCCGTAAAGGTAAAGTAATAGCCATTGCAACGGAAGGCGATAAACATGTAGCTGACATGGCCGACCATGTTATTTATATTCCGGCTTGCGAAGAGTCTATGTTGCCTTTAATAGCTACTATTCCATTACAATTACTTAGCTACCATATTGCTGTTTTAAGAGAGTGTAATGTTGATCAACCAAGAAACTTAGCAAAATCTGTAACAGTAGAATAAATTTACTTTACCCTATTATAAAAAGCCTGTCAGAGTTATCTGACAGGCTTTTCTTTTATATACATTTGTATTCAAGACCTAACAAGTATATTGCGTTGCTATGATTATTCAATTTGAACACAAACAGAAACAATACCAAGCTGATTTATCAAAACCCTTGGATATTTCTATTCCTTTATTTTCCGGGGCAAATAATCCAAATGCATTTCATATCAATCAACCCTTATTTGAACCCGTAAGAGTTGGTAGTTTTATAGGTTCAGTGCAAGAAGGGGGTGCCTGCAATTGCGAAAACCTTCACTTAAATGCGCATGGCAATGGAACGCATACAGAATGTGTTGGACATATTAGCAAAGAACGGGTAACTATAAACCAAACTTTAAAACATTTCTTCGCCATAGCACAGGTTATTTCAGTTACTCCACAACAAGTAACAAATGGCGATTATATTGTTACCAGAAGCAGTATCGAAGCACAATTAAATCCTTTAGCAGAAGCTTTAATTATACGCACCCTGCCTAATCTTGACAATAAGAAACAAACAAATTATTCTGGTAATAATCCAACCTACTTAGAAGTAAGCTTAGGTGAATTATTAGCACAACAAAACATTAAACATTTATTGGTTGATTTACCTTCGGTTGATAGAGAAGAAGATGAAGGTGCTTTGGCCACGCACCATGCATTTTGGCAATATCCGTTTAATACCAGAACAGAGGCTACTATTACCGAATTCATTTATGTAGATGATACCATTGCAGACGACATTTATTTACTCAATATTCAAATAGCTTCATTTGAAAGTGATGCAAGTCCGAGTAAACCCATTTTGTATAAACTTATTTAATAGAAATTTTATGAATAGCTGGATAGAAGAAAACAATAAACTAAGTAAAACTTTTACTTTTAAAACTTTTGGCGATGCTATGGCTTGGATGGTTAAAGCATCTTATCATATTGAAAAAATGGACCATCATCCGGAATGGATTAATGTTTACAATAAAGTTCATGTTAATTTAAGCACACATGATGCGGGTAATACTGTTACCAATAAAGATAAACAATTAGCTGCCTTGCTTGATAGTCTTTAAAATCATACAGGTTAAATTCAAAAGCTAACAACTATCAATTAACAACTATCAACTAATCATTTAATATTGCAATGTCTTTAGGGGTGGCTATTTTAACCGATAGCCTGAGATTACACCCTCTGAACCTGATCGAGGTAATGCTCGCGAAGGGAATAGACCACCGGTATGTTTTTATTATTTAGCTAGCCACAAAACATATCTTGGGTTTTTCACTCAGAGTTAGATAAACAATTTTATAACCTTTAGCAGCCCCGTTACTGGTTTTGTTTAATCTTATTCAACAACAACAAATGTTAAAACAATTTATTGCCGCAGGTAGTCTGATTTTTTTTAGTCAGCTAACCCACGCACAAACAGACAGCTTAAAAACCAAATCTGACTTACAGGAAGTAGTTATTTTAGGAACAAAAGCACAAAACAACAACCCCATCACCTTTTCAAATCTTAACAAAAAAGAAATCGACAAACAAAATTTCGGTCAAGATTTACCTTTCTTATTAAACCTGACACCGTCAACAGTGGTTAGTTCCGATGCGGGTGCAGGAGTAGGTTACACAGGTATTCGCATCAGAGGTACAGACCCGAGCAGAACCAATGTTACTGTAAATGGAGTACCTATTAATGATGCAGAATCTCACGGAACCTTTTGGGTAAATATGCCCGATTTAGCTTCGTCTTCTCAAAACATCCAGGTGCAAAGAGGCGTTGGTACATCAAGTAATGGTGCAGGTGCATTTGGGGCGAGTATCAATATTCAAACAGATGGATTAAATCAAAAAGCCTATACAGAAATAGCCAATAGTTATGGTTCATTTAACACTTGGAAACATACAATAAAAGCGGGTACCGGTTTATTGGAAAACAAATGGGCTTTTGATGCCCGATTATCAAAAATAACAAGCGATGGTTTTATTGACAGAGCAAGTTCTGACTTAAAATCTTTTTTTGTTTCTGCTGCCCGTTATGGCGAAAAAAGTGTTCTAAAAATAAATGTGTTTTCGGGTAAGGAAAAAACATATCAGGCTTGGAATGGTATCTCCGAAGATATTCTTAAAACAGGTAATAGAACCCACAATGATTTTACATACCCTAATCAAACTGATAATTACCAACAGGATTATTACCAGCTATTTTATACTTATCAATTTACTAAGAATATAAAAGGTAATGTAGGCGTTCATTATACATACGGACGCGGTTATTATGAAGAGTTTAAAGAAGAGGAAGAATTTAAAACCTACAAGCTAAAAGATACTTTATTCATACTTAACAATAACGTAGTTGATACCGTAACCAAAGGCAATTTTATACGCAGACGTTGGCTGGAAAATGATTTTTACGGAACAGTGTTCTCGTTCATATACGAAAAAAATAAATTAAACCTCACAATTGGTGGTGGCTTAAATCAATATGACGGGCGTCATTATGGTGAATTAATATGGAGTCAATATGCAATGGGCGGAAATATTAACGATCATTTTTATGATGGAAAATCAACCAAAACAGATTTTAATATTTATGCAAAAGCCAGTTATAAAATAACTACTCAATTAGAAGGTTTTGTTGATTTACAACAACGAAAAATTGACTACAAAACAAAAGGAGAAGATTTAAACAGCGGTGTTTACATACCTTATGATGTTAACCTTAGCTACAACTTTTTTAACCCAAAAGCCGGTCTTACTTATCAAATAGAAAACAACGCCAACGTTTATGCATATGTTGGAATTGCCAATAAAGAACCTGTTCGCAACGATATTATTCAAGCAAGCAATAAAAGTATACCCAACCCTGAGCAGCTAATTAATTACGAGTTTGGTTATAGAAAAAATTGGAAGAGATCTGCTTTCAGTATCAATTTATACTATATGGATTATAAGGACCAATTAATTAATACAGGCCAGTTAAATGATGTTGGCGCAGCCAATAGGGTAAATGTTCCAAATAGCTACCGCACAGGTATTGAAATTACAACAGGTATTCAATTAATAGAAAAGTTGAAATGGCAGGCTACATTTACTTATAGCCAAAATAAAATAAAAGAATTTACTGAATACTTGAGTAATAGCGATGATTTCAACGCTCCACAAATTCAAGTTAAACATAGTGATGTAAGTATTGCTTTCTCTCCCAATTATATTGGTTCTTCTATTTTTACTTATAATGTAATCAAGAATTTCGATGTTGATTTTATTTCTAAATATGTAGGCAAACAATATTTAGATAATACAGAAAGTGATGATAGAAAATTGAATGCCTTTTTTCTAAACGATGTACGTTTTACTTACGGATTCGAATGGAAAAATATTTGCAAATCAATAGGACTTGGCCTTCAGGTAAACAATATTTTTGATGTAAAGTATGAATCAAATGGTGCTACGTACCCCGGAGGTATTAGTAATACAGGAGTAAGAACAGATTACAATTATTATTACCCACAAGCGGGTACAAACCTAATGGGAAATTTAGTATTAAAATTTTAAGCAATAAAAAAACCGCTCTTGGCCAAAGAGCGGTTTAATTGAACAAAATTTAAGCCTATGAAAAACTATTTTATTAGTTAGTAGCCGATACAAATGTATAAACTGAAATCAAAAAAACAACCATTCGAATAGGTTTTTTATGCTTTCACCCTGCCATAAAAACACAATTAACTGAAAATCAATTCTATTATTTTACAAATAATTTTAATTTTCTTTAAAGCAAATTATTTTCAGAACAAAACAACTAATTACCAGAGTATTCCATTAGATAGGCCTTTACAAAAGCATCCAAATCTCCGTCCATTACAGCCTGTACATTGCTTGTCTCCGTGTCGGTACGTAAATCTTTTACTAATTTATAGGGATGCATTACATAATTTCTGATTTGGCTACCCCACTCTATTTTACGTTTACCCGCTTCTACCTTATCTTTAGCCTCATTACGTTTACGCAATTCTATTTCATAGAGTTGCGATTTTAACATTTTCATGGCTCTTTCTTTATTAGCGCTTTGCGAACGCTCCACCTGGCAAACAATAACAATACCTGTTGGTTTATGGGTAAGTTGTACTTTTGTCTCTACTTTATTTACATTTTGACCACCCGCTCCACCTGAACGAGATGTTTGAATTTCTATATCAGCGTCCTTAATTTCTATTTCAATGGTATCATCTATCATTGGATAACAATAAACAGAAGCAAAACTGGTATGCCTGCGGGCATTGCTGTCAAAAGGTGAAATTCTTACCAATCGGTGTACTCCGTTCTCCCCTTTTAAAAAGCCATAAGCAAAATCGCCTGTTACTTCAATTGAACACGATTTAATACCTGCTCCATCTCCCGCCTGTTCATCAACAACTGCTGCTTTAAACCCTTTTCTATCTGCATACATTATATACATACGCATAAGCATTTCTGCCCAATCTTGGCTTTCTGTACCCCCTGCCCCTGAATTTATGTTTATGATACAATTGAATTGATCTTCTTCGCCACTAAGCATATTTTTAAACTCAAGCTCTTCCACTTGGCTTAAAGTATTCATATAAGCTGATTGCAATTCTTCTTCACTTACATCATCCGCTTGGTAGAATTCATACAATACTACTAAATCTTCAACGGCTGAATAAGTTGCTGCATAAGCATCAGTCCATATTTTTTTTTGTTTAATAGCCTTTAATATAATTTCGGCTTTTTTAGGATTATCCCAAAAACCTGGTTCGTGCGTCAGGTTTTCTTCTTCTTTAATTTGTTCTAATTTAATAGCAACGTCAAAGATACCTCCTCAGTGCAAGCACTCTTTCTTGTAGATTTTTTAATTGGTCCGATGTCATAATGGGTGCGAAAATACGTTTATTAAGCAATAAGCAAAGTTGATTAGCTATTTACAAGAGCCATTATCACTCATATAATCTCTATAGACTAATGACTTATCAACAAATTTTAACCAAAACCACTAAAATTAAACTACCTTTGCGGCCTTAATGGGAAATATAGTAGCAATAGTAGGAAGACCAAACGTAGGTAAATCAACACTTTTTAACCGATTAACAGGCAATAGACACGCCATTGTTGACGATTTTAGTGGTGTAACACGTGATAGACACTACGGAAAAGGAGAATGGTTAGATAAAGAATTTAATGTAATTGATACGGGAGGCTATGTTCCAAATAGTGCTGACGTATTTGAAGCTGCCATTCGTAACCAGGTAAAAGTAGCCGTTCAGGAAGCGGACGTTATTTTATTTATGGTGGATGTAGCAGTAGGTATAACTGATTTAGATACAGAATTATCACTGATTTTACGCAAAAGCAAAAAACCGGTTTTATTGGTGGTAAATAAGGTTGATAACAACAACCGTCAATTAGATGCCGCGGAGTTCTGGTCATTAGGCTTTGATGCCATGTATAATATTTCATCTGCCAGTGGATCCGGAACAGGTGATTTACTGGATGAAGCCATGAAGCATTTAACTTTTACTGATGAAGATGTTGATGCAGAAGCAGAAGATTTACCTAAAATTGCCATTATTGGCAGGCCAAACGTAGGTAAATCAAGTTTAATCAATGCTTTATTAGGTGTAGAAAGAAATATTGTAACTGATATAGCCGGGACAACCAGAGATTCTATAAACTCACATTACAAGCTATTTGAAAAAGAGTTTGTGCTAATTGACACCGCTGGTATTAGACGAAAAAACAGAGTTTCAGAGGATTTAGAATTTTACTCCGTAATGCGTAGTATTAAAGCTTTAGAAGATTGTGATGTAACTGTATTGGTTATTGATGCAACTGTTGGCTTGGACTCGCAAGACATGAATTTGGTGACCCTAGCCGTAAAAAACAACAAAGGCTTAATCATTTTGGTTAACAAATGGGATTTAATAGAAAAGGATACCAAAACAGCCATTGAATATGAAAAAGTAATCAGAGAAAAGTTAAAACCTTTTAGCGATGTACCTATTATATTTACTTCGGCAGTTACTAAACAACGTATTTTTAAAGCGGTTGAAGTTGCACTACATGTGGCTGAAAATAGAAATAGAAAAATTTCTACTTCAAAACTGAACGAATACATTTTGGATAAAATAGAAACTTATCCTCCTCCTCCAATTAAAGGAAAATTTGTTAAAATAAAATACGCTACGCAATTACCGGGACGTAGTCCAAAATTTGCGTTTTTCTGTAATCACCCACAATACGTAAGTGACTCATACAAACGTTTTATCGAAAATAAGTTACGCGATGAATACGATTTTGAAGGAGTACCTATAGTTATTTACATGAGAAAAAAATAATTAAAAATAATTTTGTTATTAACAAATTAATCATACATTTGCCCCCGAATTAGAAAATTTAATTAATCAAACAAAATGAAAAAAGTATTATCAATCGTTGCCGCTTCTGCTATGTTAGCTATCGTAGCTTGTGGTCCTTCTGCTGAAGAAAAAGCAAAAATCGAAGCTCAAAGACAAGCTGATTCAATCGCTGCTGCTACTCGCGCTGCTGATTCATTAGCTGCTTTAGAAAACCAAATGGTTCCTGCTGATTCAACTGCAACTGATTCTTCAGCTGCTGCAACTACAACTGAAGCTGCTCACTAATTTTTAAATTAGTAAGGCTTTTGTTTTAGAACAGAAACTTAAAAAAATGCCATCCCTCATCGGATGGCATTTTTATTTTACACCGCACTGTAATTCAGTACAATAAAAAGTTAATTATTTGCGAATAACTTTTTTGTTTTTGCAAAAAACGAGTACATTCGCAGTCCTAAAAAAGTAAAGCTCATGGCACAACGTACATATCAACCATCGGTAAGAAAAAGAAGAAACAAACACGGATTCCGTAAAAGAATGGAATCAGTTTCTGGAAGAAAAGTTTTAGCATCACGCAGAGCTAAAGGCCGTAAAAAATTAACAGTATCTGACGAAGGTCGTCATAAAAAATAAAGAACCTAAATCCTGAGTTTTTACTTACGTAGTTTTTTATGTTTAAAAAACTCAGGATTTGTTTTTTATATGAATTTTAAATTTCCTAAAAAAGAGAAGGTAACTTCTTTGAAAATAATTAATGCCCTTTACTCAAAGGGCAATTTTAGTTTATATACCTTTCCATTTAAGCTAGTTTTTGTTTTTACAAATGAGGTAGACGTTCCTTGCCAAGTACTTATAACCGTACCAAAACGTAATTTCAAAAATGCGGTTAGCCGTAATAATATTAAACGCCAGATACGCGAAGTTTACAGACTAAACAAAAATGATTTAATTGGTGCGCTGGTTAGCAAACAAAAGAATATAGCCCTTGCAATAACCTTTGTAGCTAAAAAAGAAGTGGCTTTTAACGAAGCACAGGTAAGCTTGCAAAAAATGCTTGAACAATTACGCAATGAAATTGAAAAGAATAGTTGAAGCTCCGTTTATTGTTTTAATTAGAATATATAAACACTTGGTATCGCCTTACCTGCCTAATGCCTGCAGATATACTCCTACTTGCAGTCAATATGCTGAAGAAGCTATTCGTAAACACGGAATTTTTAAAGGAACTTACTTAGCTATTAAAAGAATTGGCCGATGCCACCCTTGGGGTGGACACGGAATTGATCCTGTACCTTAAAATGTATAATTAATTTTCTAAATTTACAGCTGATAAAAGCACCTTTCATTTATTCCTTACAGCCAATTATTCAAGCAATTAAACAGTATTAGTATTTTTGTTAATGGCAAACTGATAAATTTACATTAGCAATACTGCAACAAAAAATTATTTTTGTTCGATTTTACTAGATTAACAACTCAAAAACATTCAAAAAACATGGCCGAATTTCAACTAATAATGCCTAAAATGGGCGAAAGTATTGCTGAAGCAACTATTATTAAATGGCTTAAAAATGAGGGTGATGCTATTGCAGCCGATGAGACTGTATTAGAAATTGCTACTGATAAAGTTGACAGCGAAGTACCCAGCCCTAAAGCAGGTATATTGGTAAAAAAACTATATAATGATGGTGATGTGGTTGCCGTAAATATGCCTATAGCTATTATGGAAATAGGTGGCACTGCAACTGCTGCACCAAGCACTCCGGCTGCTCCTGTTGCCGAACCGGTTAAGCAAGCTGTAACACATATTGAACAAACGGTTACACATGCAGTAAATACCACAAATAGTGTTAATGCCAACAGATTTTATAGTCCATTGGTACTAAATATTGCCCGTGAAGAAAACGTAAGCATGGCTGAACTAGAAACCATACCCGGTAGCGGTAATGAAGGACGTGTAACTAAACGCGATATTCTTAATTACGTAGCAGGTAGAAGTAATGGAAATCCGGTACCAGTTACAACCAGTGCTCCTGCAGCTACTCCAACACCGGTAGTAGAAGTGAAAGCTCCTGTTCAACAACCGATAGCCAGTGCACCAAAACCGGCAGTAAGCACTAGTGGTGGTGATGAAATAATTGAAATGGACCGAATGCGTAAACTAATTGCCGACCACATGGTAATGAGTAAGCATACAAGTCCGCATGTAACAAGTTTTGTTGAAGCCGATGTAACCAATATGGTTTTATGGCGCGAAAAAAACAAAAAAGCTTTTGAAAAACGCGAAGGAGAAAAAATTACTTTTACTCCTTTATTTATAGAGTGTGTAGCTCGTGCTATCAAAGATTACCCTATGATTAATTGCAGCGTAGATGGCACTAGTATTATTAAGAAAAAAGCTATTAATATTGGTATGGCTGCTGCTTTACCGAGTGGCAACTTAATAGTTCCGGTTATTAAAAACGCTGATACCATGAACCTAATTGGTATAACCAAACAGGTAAATGATTTAGCTAACAGAGCCAGAGCAAACCAATTAAAACCTGACGAAATTCAAGGTGGAACTTTTACTTTAACTAACGTAGGTGGATTTGGTAATGTAATGGGTACTCCTATTATTAACCAACCTCAGGTAGCAATTATGGCTACCGGTGTAGTAAAGAAAAAACCTGCCGTTATGGAAACCGAATATGGTGATGTAATTGCTATCCGTCATATGATGTTCCTTTCATTAAGTTATGATCACAGGGTAGTGGATGGCTCATTAGGTGGAAGCTTTTTACGCAGGGTTGCTGACTATATGGAACAATGGGATATAACGAGAGAATCGTAATCTAAACTTATATTATTATAACGGAAAGCCATCAATTATTAAATTGGTGGCTTTTGTTTTTATGCAGTATTATTGAAATCGAAATTTATGAAAATAGTATCTTATAATGTAAATGGCATTCGCTCTGCAATGAGTAAAGGTTTGATTAATTTCATGCAAAGCTATGATGCCGATGTATATTGTTTGCAGGAAACAAAAGCGTTGAAAGAACAAATAAATGAACCCTTTATATTTGAAGCTGCCGGATATAAAAACAACTATTGGCTCAGCGCTCAAAAAAAAGGATACAGTGGCGTTGCTTTATTTTGTAAAAATGAACCTGATTATGTAGAATATGGGTTTAACAATCCTGAATATGATAATGAAGGGCGCATTATCCGTGCTGATTTTGGATCAAAAAGTATCATCAGTGTATATATTCCTTCCGGCTCAAGTGGAGAGGAGAGACAAGCTTTTAAAATGAAGTGGCTGGATTTTTTTCAAGATTATATCAATGAATTAAAAGCCACCAAAAAAGAACTTGTTATTTGTGGTGATTATAACATAGTGCATAAACCTATTGATATACATGACCCCGTAAGCAATAAAAACAGTAGTGGCTTTTTACCTGAAGAACGTGAATGGTTAAGCAAGTTCATTGACAGCGGTTTTATTGATACTTTCAGGGAATTCAATAAAGCACCGCATCAATATAGCTGGTGGACTTACAGAGCGGGTGCACGTGCTAACAATAAGGGTTGGCGCATTGACTATTGTATGGTGGCCGAACAACTAAAAGGTAATTTGTTGGATGCGGGTATTTTACCCCAAATAATACACTCTGACCATTGCCCTGTTTGGGTTGAGTTAAAATAACAGACTAAGTCTTGTTGAATAAATTAATGGTGATGTGTTTTTTTTAAAAATGTTCTTTTTAAAAAACGCGTATATCTTTCGTCTGTCGGGTATTTTCTGTCTTTGGTTAAGTTGTTAAAAATAAAGGCAACCAACAACAAAATAATAACACCAGTTAATACAGGTGAAACAACATATAAAAAGCCCATTTGCTTAATTTTATCAGAGCCTATTACTGCAATTAAAGCAGTAGCACCTCCGGGAGGATGAAGGGTTTTTGTTATTTGCATAGCCACAATAGATAAGGAAACTGCTAAAGGTGCTGTTAACCAAATTACATTAGGTAATAATTGAAAAACACAAACGCCAAGAAATGCTGAAATTAAATGCCCACCGACTAAATTACGTGGTTGTGCTAATGGGCTTTGTATGGCTCCATAAATTAAAACACTTGATGCCCCAAATGAACCTATTAGAAAAATATTATCGCTGGCTGCTAAACTTTTGCTTTGTACAAAAGCAATAATGCCTATACCGATAAAGGAACCTATAAAGGACCAAAATTGTTCCTTATAATTAATCAGCGTTTCTTTATAAACAATATATTTTGTAAGCCTTAAACCCCGCTTTAGTCTTTTCTTCACCATACTATTTATAATTATTAATGGTTGGGGATAATCTTAACTTTAAATAATTTCTGCTAAAGCATTCGCTATTTTAGCAGCCGGTAATTGTTCCATACAACTTACTCCGTCTAAACAAGAGCCTCGATAAAAACACTTACATGTTTTATCCGGCATTACTATTTGTCCTTTGCCAAATAAATCAAACTCATAAGGATTAAATATATTGTTCATTAAAACAATACGTTTGCCCAAAGCCAATGTAATATGCATACCCATTGTTACCTGTGTAATTACAGCATGACAATGATCTACTAAATTAATAAACTCGTTTAAGCCAAAATAACCCAAATACAAAGCTCCTGAACGTTGTTGTATTTCTTTGTTGCGTGCATCTTCGGCTTCGCCACCTAACAAGAGTATTTCGGCTTCAGGGTATTTACTTTTAAGTATTCCAACCAGCTCTACCCATTTATCTATACTCCACAAACGTGTTGTCCACCTACCTCCGCAGCCTGTATTCATACCTATTATTTGTTTACCTTTGGGTAAATTCCAGATATAACCTTTGTCGGCATGGTTATCCATTAAATAGGGCTCACCACTATGGGTAAAACCACATATTTCAAATATTTCCTGTAAGTAACTTTTAGTGTTGGCCTTGCTCACATCATCAAACATACCGGTACTGAATTTATGATTTGCTAAATCGTTACACGGTTGTATTTCATTGTCTTTTAAAACATATCCGTATTTTTCTTTGGCATCGAGTACTTTTAACAAAGCTCCTGCTTCTTTTTCTTTATCAAGGTTAATAGCGATGTCCCAAGTACTGTGTTGTGCATACATAATGGAATTTACATCCCATTTCAATATTTCATCTACCTGACTTGCCGGTAAAATATCAGGTGTCCAGGTAAGCCAAGTAATTTTACAATTAGGATAAAGTGTTTTGTATTTTACTACCAGTGGTGTAGTACGAATAACATCACCAATGGCACCTAATTTTATAATTAATATACGTTTTGAAATAGTAGTAGTTGATGGACAATCAGCGCAATGGTAGCCATACTGTTTGTGCGGCTTACAGGGTATATGTCCTTTATAGTGCAGGCAATTGGCATTAAAAAAATATTGACTATTACTCATTTTATATTATTTGTTTTGGCTTTTGCCTTTTACTTTGGCTTATAGGCAAACGTAAGGTAAAACACTAAAAAGGCAAAACCTAAACTTTACAATTTTGAAATATTACTGATACAAACGCTATATAAAATCTGCTATTGTTTAAAGTGGCTTTGGATACCGCATAGTTTTAAAACATTTTACTTCATTTATCGTTTAAAATTTATCAAGAGGGGGTGTTATGGTAGTGCATTATTTTTTGTCTCTTTATTTGTGCTGTCAATGCTCCCTCTTTTAAATTATCAACACTATTTAGTAGCCTATAAAAGTTTCATAAAATAGCTTTAAACGTATAACCGATAAGGATTTAAAAAACCGAATAAATAACTTTTTAAGCAGGAAAAAGTAAAATATAAAAGGTGTGCATTATTTTACTAAAAAAAATAGTGTCTATTTAATCAAAAACATTATTGTTGCACGCAATTTTTAAAAATATAAAGATAGAATGACCACTCAAACCATGTATCAAACCATTTTAACTGAGGTAAAAAACAATATTTTTTACATAACCATTAACCGTGAAGCAAAATTAAATGCTTTAAATATTCAAACACTAACTGATATTAAAAATGCGGTATTAAGCATTTATGATGAAGCAGAAGTTAGGGGTGTAATTATTACAGGTAGTGGCAAAAAAGCATTTGCAGCCGGAGCTGACATTGCTGAATTTGCTGAATTTAACATTGACGAAGGAACTAAAATGAGCGCTGAAGGGCATGCTGTTTTACGCGCTATTGAAAACTGTCCTAAACCGGTTATTGCTGCCATTAATGGTTTTGCTTTAGGTGGTGGAAATGAATTGGCTATGAGTTGTCATATTCGTATAGCTGCTGAAAATGCTAAATTTGGTCAACCGGAGGTTAACTTAGGTATTACTCCGGGTTATGCCGGAACGCAACGTTTAGCTCAATTAATAGGCCGTGGAAGAGCATTGGAATTTTTAATGACTGCTGACATGATTGATGCACAAACAGCATTGCAATTAGGCTTAGTAAACCATGTAGTACCTGCTGATTCGTTAATAGCTAAATGTGAAGAAATATTAGAAAAAGTAAAAGGTAAATCGCCTTTGGCTATTGCCAGCGTTATACGTTGTGTAAATGCTTATTACGAAAAACGTGCAGATGGAAATAATGTAGAGATTAACGAATTTGGTAATTTCTTTGGTAGCGAAGATTTTATTGAAGGAACTAAAGCTTTCTTAGAAAGACGTCCTGCTAATTTCAAAGGAAAATAATATAAATAGAAAGCTGCTTTTTAAGCAGCTTTTTTTATGTTTGTTTAATAAAAAAGATACAGTTAATTGTAGGTTTAAAATAAATAATTTATGAAACAGGTAGGAATTATAATGGGCAGTGATAGCGACTTAGAGGTAATGAAAGAGGCTGCTAATATTTTGGATGAATTTAATATAGCTTACGAAATAACTGTAGTGTCGGCTCACAGAACCCCTGAACGCATGTTTACTTATGCAAAAGAGGCCAGAGATAGAGGTATTAAAGTAATTATAGCAGGGGCAGGCGGAGCAGCGCATTTACCAGGTATGGTAGCCAGTATTACCACATTACCTGTTATAGGCGTTCCTGTTAAACTTAAAACAATGGATGGCTTAGATTCTTTATTATCTATTGTGCAAATGCCCGGAGGTGTGCCTGTAGCTACTGTAGCCATTAACAATGCAAAAAATGCCGGTATTTTAGCAGCTCAAATAATTGGCACTTTCAATGATGATATAGCGAAGCAGTTGCAAGACTATAAGGATAAAATGAAAGTGGAAGTGGAGAAAAAAGCGGCTATTGTAGAAAAGGGTAGAAATAAAATTGGCTACTAATTAACTTTTAAAAACTTCTGTTTTCAGCCACCCACTTTTTTATATAGTCGGCTATATCGTGAGTGTTAGTGCCCGGAGTAAATAATTTGCCTACTCCTTGTTTTGTTAGTTCCACAATATCTTCATCGGGAATAATACCACCCCCTGTTAGCAACACATCGTTCATGCCTTCTTTTTCCATCAGGGTTAAAAGCTTGGGGAAAACGGTATTGTGTGCACCTGAAAGTATACTTACTCCTATTGCATCCACATCTTCCTGTAAAGCTGCCTGTACTACCATTTCGGGTGTTTGACGCAAGCCTGTATATATTACTTCCATACCAGCATCGCGTAAGGCCGTTGCAATTACTTTTGCGCCTCTGTCATGACCATCTAAACCGACCTTTGCTACTAAAACTCTAATGGGGCGTTGTTGCATATCTATTTCTTCTTTTTGGTAATAATTTTATCGAACTTAATAACTATTTGTGGCTTTTCTTTTTCTATATATGTCAAAAACTTGGTGTCGTTCATTTCATAATATTTTAAGGTATCACCATTAAATGTATAAAAGGTTTCGCGTTCAGCCGTGGGTAATGTATTGATAGTAGTTTTATGCTGTTTATACTTGGCAATAAAATTTAAGTATTTAGAAAGCTTATCATCGCTGAGTTTGTCAACACCCATATAAGGCATATAATGTAACCCAGCTTTTAATATTTTAAAATAGCCTAAAGTCCAATAGCCATTATTCGCTTTCTTTTTTGAGCTTAACACATAGTAATTACCCAGCTTTGAAAGCACTAAACTATCTGACAAAACATTATCTAATTCAGCTGTTTTATTTACTTCATGTATACTGTTTCCATCTATGGTTAAATATAAAATACTATCCATTTTTTTACCACCCAGCAACTCATTAAAAAAACCGGTATTCAGTTTATAATTGCCTTGCATTTCTTTTGGAAATGAATGTAGTTTTAGTCCGGGCCACTTATCAAACGTATTATTGCTTCCACACGAAACAATAATAAAAAGAGCAGCTATCAATATTGGTTTAATCAGTTTCATAATTTAATATTATTTATAGCATTTTGTAATCTGTTGGTGGTTGATTGCTTTCCAAATAAGGAAGCCATTTCAAACAAAGGTGGTCCACCCGCCACACCTGTTAAACTTACCCTGAACAATTGTAAAAAGTCTTTGCTGGCTACTTCGTTTTTAGCCAGCACTTCATTGTACACTTGTTCTATGGCTGCTGCATTAAAATCGTTTAAAGCATTGAATCCTGCTAATAAATCATTTAACACAATGCTAGATTTTTCGTTCCAGCGTTTTTTTATAACGGTTTCATCGTATGTTGTTGGCTCTACAAAAAAGTAACTACTGTAATCCCACAACTCTTTTACAAAGCTTATTTTTTCTTTTACCAAACCACACACACGCTCTATAAATTCATCAGATGCCTTTATATTTCTTTCTGCCAACTGTTTAGTTAATTCAGCTGCTAATATTTTATTATCAACTTTACGTACATACTGTTGGTTATACCATTTGGCTTTATTCTGATCAAACTTCGCACCATGTTTACTAATACGTTCAATGGTAAAAGCATCTATTAACTCTTGCATGGTAAAAAGCTCTTGTGTAGTACCAGGATTCCAACCTAAAAATGCCAATAAATTAACTACTGCTTCGGGTAAATAACCACTTTGTTTATATCCGCTTGAAATTTCATTGGTAAATGGATCTTGCCACTCTATTGGAAAAACAGGAAAACCTAATTTATCTCCATCGCGCTTGCTTAATTTACCATTACCGTCTGGTTTTAACAATAGCGGTAAGTGGGCAAACTTAGGCATTACACTTTCCCAACCTAAATATTTATATAACAATACGTGCAGCGGTGCTGATGGCAACCATTCTTCACCCCTAATTACATGGGTTATCTGCATGGTATAATCATCAACAATATTTGCCATGTGATAAGTGGGCATTCCATCTGACTTGTATAAAACTTTATCGTCCATGGTAGAGGTATTTACAGTAACCCAACCTCTTATTTCATCATGAAACTTAACTTCTTCTTTTCTGGGTAATTTAATACGCACCACATAAGCATCACCATTGTCTAATTTACGTTTGGTTTCATCTTCTGATAGCGTTAAACTGTTTTTCATGGTGCTGCGTGTTATGGTATCGTATTTCGCATCTACATTACTGGCCTTTAAACGCTCGCGCATTCCGTCTAATTCTTCTGCAGTATCAAAAGCATAATAAGCAAAACCATCGTTAATTAATTGGTCAACATATTGCTTATACATGGCTTTACGCTCGCTTTGGCGGTAAGGTGCATGTGGACCTTCTCCAAAACCAACACCTTCGTTGGGCTCAATTCCCACCCATTTTAAGCTTTCTATAATATAGTTTTCAGCACCCGGTACAAAACGGCCTTGGTCCGTATCTTCTATGCGCAGAATAAAATCTCCGCCATGTTTTTTTGCAAATAAATAATTGTATAAAGCCGTGCGTACACCACCAATGTGTAATGGCCCTGTTGGACTAGGGGCAAATCTTACTCTTACTTTTCTTTCTGTCATAATTGATGGCACGAAGATAAGAATGATTTGAAGATTGGAAAATGCTTTTTATTGAGTTAAATACTTTTAGCTGCCTGTTGAAAATAACCTAATAACAAAATACAATATTGGTTGTTATTTGTACATTATATTTTAAGTATATGAACCAATACGAAACCTTACTTAAGCATGTGTACACAACAGGTGCTGATAAAAGCGACAGAACAGGCACGGGCACACGCAGTATTTTTGGTGCTCAGTTACGCTTTAACTTAAGTGAGGGATTTCCTTTAATCAGTTCGAAAAAAGTACATTTAAAATCAATCATTCACGAATTGCTTTGGTTTATAAAAGGCGAAACCAATACTAAATATTTAACGGATAACGGTGTGCGTATTTGGGACGAATGGGCTGATAAAGATGGTAACTTAGGCCCTGTTTATGGACATCAATGGCGTAACTGGCCTAAACCTGACGGTGGGCACATAGACCAGTTAAGTGAAGTAATTGAAACACTTAAAAAAAATCCTGATAGCCGAAGAATTATAGTAAGTGCCTGGAATGTAGCAGACTTACCCAAAATGGCTTTAATGCCTTGCCATGCTTTTTTTCAATTTTACGTTGCCAATGGTAAGTTAAGTTGCCAGCTATACCAACGTAGTGCTGATATGTTTTTAGGTGTTCCTTTTAACATAGCCAGCTATGCTTTGTTAACTTTAATGATAGCGCAAGTATGTGATTTAGAACCGGGTGATTTTATACACACTTTTGGTGATGCCCATATTTACAATAACCATTTTGAACAAGTAGCGTTACAATTAACAAGAGACTTAAGACCCTACCCTACCATGAAAATTAATCCGGCAGTAAAATCTATTTTTGATTTTACATACGATGATTTTCAATTAGAAAATTATAACCCGCACCCAGCTATTAAAGGAGATGTAGCTGTATAAAAACAGCCTTTACACATGAATTTTTCGTCAGCATTATTAGAAGAAGCCGTTAATCAATTATCGAAGTTTCCGGGTGTAGGAAAAAAATCGGCTTTGCGTATGGTTTTACATATACTGAAACAACAACCTCAGGATGTTATTAAACTGGCACAGGCTATTGAATTAGTGCGTACGCAAATAAAATACTGCAAACAATGCCACAACGTAAGCGATGGCGATATATGTGCGATATGTGCCAATCATAAAAGAAACAAGCAAATTATTTGTGTAGTGGAGGATTTACGCGATGTAATGGCTATTGAAAACACATCGCAATTCAATGGTTTATACCATGTTTTAGGTGGTGTTATATCGCCCATTAATGGTATTGGCCCTGACGATTTGCATATTGACTCATTAATAACCCGCGTGGACAATGATGTACCGACAGAATTGATAATAGCCTTAAGCGCCACTCCCGAAGGTGATACCACCACTTTCTATTTATCGAAAAAATTAGCGCATTTACCCGTTCATATTTCAACCATTAGTCGTGGTATTGCTATTGGTGGCGAATTAGAATATGCTGATGAAATTACTTTAGGCCGCAGTATTGTGAGTAGAATTCCTTACGGGAAATAAGTTTACATTTGAAATAACCCCCTTCTAATTTATTATCGTGATACAAATATTTTTTTACTAATGAGCAAAGCCTTTCTTATTTTTACAATCCTCCTAATATTTAGTTGTTCCGAATCCAAAATTCTAACTGATAAAGTGAGAAAACACAAAGAATTTAAAATTGCAGCACCAGGAGTAATTTGGATGAAAGATAGTTCATTAATAGATGAAACAGAAGTTACAAACTTACAATACCTAGAATATTGCTTTTGGATTTATAGAACAAACGGATATAAAGAATATTTAAAAACCTTACCCGACACAAGCTGCTGGCTAAAAGACAACTACACTACAGATATTAATTTTTCAGATGTTTACTTCAGATATCCTGCTTATAGGGATTACCCCATAGTTGGAATTAGTTATGAACAAGCTGCTAATTATTGTGCATGGAGAACAGACATGGTAAATCTTATGTTTTTTATTAGAGACCATAAAAACTTCAAATGGGATTTTGATAGTTTATACAATATTCCTATTTATGTTGAGTACCGTTTACCTACAAAAGAGGAATGGGAATATGCTGCTAAAGCAGGATTAGACGAAAAAGAGTACCCATTGGGATTTGTCAGTCTATTTACAAAAAATAATATCCCCGCAGCCAATACTAAAGAGTACTATAATCTAACTAAATTAAACAAAAAACTTAAAGATTCAACCTACTTTAAAATATTAGCTCCAACTGAAAATGTTATTTTTGGTAAACGCAATAAATATGGTTATTTCAATATATTAGGCAACGTATCCGAAATGGTCAGTGATAGCTTAATCATGGGCTTAAATTATCAAACGTATTTAACAGGACAGCCTCTTTATGAAAATGGTTATTCTATTTCAAAAAATGTAAAATATTTAGGCCCAAAATCTTGGCTGGGCTTTAGATGCATTTGCATCATACTACCAGAAATTAAATATAAAAAAACAAGATACTAATTTAAGAGTGTTTATTTCTTAACTTCAAACAACGCTTCTTTGCTTACTTTTTTAACTGCATCGCCATGTTTCAATGTTTTTGAAATAGTGGCATAAGGCCCACTTACCACTTCGTCTATTTTAGTTAGACCGCTTGTAATTTCAATGTATTTATCATCCTGAATACCGGTAGTAATTTTTCTGATGCTGGCTTTGCCATTTACATTACAAAACACCACTTCTATTTCGTCTTTTTTGCTTTCTGCCACACTAGTATTAAAGTTTTCCTCTTTTTCTTTATCCTTTGCCGTTGTATCTAAATCATTTATGTTACGTACAGTAACAGCTTCAATAGGTATAGCCAATGCATTGGTGGCTGTTTCAGTTTGTATTTCTACACTGGCACTCATTCCGGGGCGGAACACTGCTTTACGTTTGCCAAACTTGGCTGTTAAATCGGCATAGCTACTGCGCAAAATTCTAATTTTTACTACAAAATTTGTTACCTGATCGCTGGTGGTAGCGGTAGTGGTGCTTGCACTATTGGCAATTTCTGATACAATACCTTTAAATTTTCTGGTTCCATAAGCATCTACCTGAATTAAGGTAGTATCGCCTAAACCAACTTTTATAATATCGTTTTCGTTTACATCCACACTTACTTCCATTTCGTTTAAATTGGCTATACGCATCATTTCAGTTCCCGCCATTTGCGATGTACCTACTACCCTTTCTCCCTTCTCTACTTTTAACGATGAAACGGTTCCGTTTACTGGTGCAAATATTTCTGTACGGGTTAGGTTTTTCTGGCTTTCTTTTAATGAAGCCTCAAAGCTTCTTACATTAAAATCGGCTCCAGTAACTGTTTGTTTTGCTGCTTCTACTTCTGCCTTCGAGTTTTTATAGGTTGATGTAGCGGTTTCTAATTCGGCCTCACTGATTAATTTTTGATCGGACATTTTTTTATTGCGTGAAAATTGCTTTTCTACTTCCGCAAAACGAGCTTCAGCTTGCATTAAACGAGCTTTACTTCCTGCCAAATTAGCCTTGGCGTTACTTAAAGAAGCGTTGGTTCTATCCAAGGCTGACATATACAATTCAGGGTCAATCCTTGCTAATAATTGTCCGGCACGCACTGAATCACCTTCTTTTACATATAGCTCACGAATCTCTCCACTTACATCTGAACTTATTTTTACTTCTGTTTCAGGTTGTATTTTTCCATTGGCACTTACGGTTTCCACTATAGTGCGCAATTCTACTTTGGCCATACTCACTTTTATTTCATCTTTAGCACCAAACCAACCTGCGTTTTTACCAGCTACAGCCAATATAATAAGTGCCAAAACAGCAATACCTAATATTTTTAAAGTTCTATTCTTTTTCATTTCGATTCCTTTTACAATTATTAATTCAACGGCTTGCCACTATAAAAATCTAATACTTTTTTACGAAAAACCAATTCGTATTTAGCTTGTAAATAGTCGCTTTCTGCTTTTACAAAAGCATTTTTAGAAGCCAGGTAATCAGCAGTATTTAAACCTCCTAACTCAAACTGTTTCTCACTTATATCCAACGCTTCTTTATTTGATTCGAATGTTTTTTGAGCTGCAACATAACGTTGTTGTGCGTTTTTAAAGTTCAAATAAGCGGTATTGATATTTTTAAATAAATTCTGTTGGGTTTGCCTTTCTGTTAACTTAGCCGTTTCCATTTGTATATTGGCTTTTTGCACGTTGGTATTAACAGACCAATTATTAAAAATAGGTAGTGATAAGGTAAAGCCAATACTAGTACCAAAGTTTTTGCTAAACTGACTACCAAAAGATACGGTTTCTGTACTTCCATAAACTGGTCTAATGGTATTTACCACCTGATTGGTTCCGTCTACAAAACCAACCGGAACATTTATAAAGGTTGGGGAGCCTATTCCCTGTGTATTTAAGGTGGTATAAAATGAACTTAAGCTTGCATTTAATGAAATACGCGGGCTCCTGCCGCCAAGGGCAACAAAATGCTGTAAATTAGCACTACGCAAACGTTGCTTAGCGGCTAAAACATCGGGGCTTTTTTTCTCAAAATCAGTATAAATAGCTGCAGGTGTGCGTATTTCATCCTCAACCAAAACTTTATCTATATTTAAACTCGCTACTTTGTTGGCGGTGTCCGGTGCAATATCAATTAATTGCCATAAATCTAAATACGCAGACTCTAGTAGATTTTGTTGGGTAATTAACGATAATTCTTCTGACGATAATTGTGCTTTTATTTGTAATAACCTGCTTCTATTGAGACCACCTAAATCATATAGTCTTTGCTGACGCTCTAATTGTTTGGCTGTTGACTGAACTTGTTCTTTTGCTGCTGCTACTGTTTCATTTTGCTGCATTACACGCAAATAGTTATTAGCTACATTTAATTTTAAATTGTTACGTGCATTCTCTAAATCATGCTTGCTTGCCGTATAGTCGCTTTGGCGTAACCGACTTGTATTGGTTGTTTGAAGGCCATTAAATATTGGCATACTAGCCGATGCTCCAAGACTATTTGTTCTAAAAGCCACATTTTCTTCTGGCGTATTAGTACTTGGATTAATGTTAAAACCTGTTTGCCAATTATTAGTAGCTTGTGCATTTAAACTGGGCAATGCTGCCATTTTACTTTGCAAAACATCGGCCTTTGCAGTTTCAGTTTGCATACCTTGTTGTTTTGTTTGCAAATTATTTTGAATAGCTAAATCAATACACTCTTGCAAAGTAAATGTTCTTTGTGCCTGTGTTGTTAAGCTTATAAAGCCTGTCAAAAAAACAATCAATATAAATTTTATACTTTTCAATTTATTTTAAATTTTAATGGTTATGGATAATTAAATTGCATGCGCAAAATAATGTTTAAATACAGAATACCTCAAATAGTTAGGTGGATATACCCAAATTATACATGGAAGGTAAAAACCCAAAGCAAAGTGGTTTATTTTACTTTTGATGATGGACCGCACCCTACTATTACCCCGTGGGTATTGGACTTATTAAAACAATACCAAGCTAAAGCTACTTTTTTTGTAGTGGGAGAAAACGTAACTAAATTCCCCGAAACCTTTCAACAAGTAATTAAAGAAGGGCATGCTGTGGGTAACCATACTTATAATCATTTGAAAGGTTGGGAAACAGAAAAGGACGATTACATCCAAAACTTTTTGCTTTGCCAAAAACTAACCCAAACCAGTTTGTTCAGACCTCCTTATGGTAGAATTAAAAAACAACAGGCAAAAGAAATCCTGAAAACACATCAAATAATTATGTGGGATAGACTTAGCCGTGATTATGAAACGCATTTAAATATAGAAGAATCTATTCAGTCCATGAAAGCATTGCCTGCCATGGGTGCCATTTTTGTTTTCCACGACAGCGATAAAGCCTTTAACAATTTAAAAGTTCTTTTACCTGAACTTTTATCTTACTTTACCAGTAATGGTTACCGTTTTGAATTGCTTAAATAGTATAAATCAATAAAAAATAAAAAATGCTGTTGCTTTTTTAACCACAAGTTATACATTTGCAGTCCTTTTTTGCGGGTGTGGCGTAATTGGTAGCCGCGCTAGACTTAGGATCTAGTGCTGAAAGGCGTGGGGGTTCGAGTCCCTCCACCCGCACATAAAAGTAACGAATGAAATAAGACTGGAAATAATATTTCAGTCTTATTTTTTTTAAAATTAAGTTTTAATAAAAAACAAATAGCAACAATGAACGTAACATTTGATAAAAAAGATGCTTTAAACGGCACTATTTCAGTTAAAATTTCGAGCGAAGATTATTTACCCGGAGTTGAAAAAAAGCTAAAAGACTATCGTAAAAAAGCAAATATACCAGGTTTTAGACCGGGAACTGCCCCAATGGGTATGATTGAAAAACAAATCGGACCAAGTCTTTTGTTGGAAGAAATCAACACAGCTGCTTCAAAAGGTCTTTATGATTATATTAAAGATAATAATTTAAGCATTTTAGGTGAGCCTGTTCTTAACGCTGATACTATGATTGACAAAATCGAAAAAGGCTTAGACTACAGTTTCTCCTTTGACTTAGGCTTTGCTCCTGAATTTGACTTAAACATAGGAAAAGGCGATAAATTTACACGTTACGTTGTAGCTGTTCCTGATGCTGAGGTTGAAGAAGAAATTGGCCGTATGCGCAAACGTTTTGGAAAATTAGAGCCTGTTACCAATGCTGAACAAGATA
Organism: Bacteroidota bacterium; assembly: GCA_040388375.1. Lineage (NCBI taxonomy): Bacteria > Pseudomonadati > Bacteroidota > Bacteroidota bacterium. The sequence goes on from JAZKBU010000004.1 coordinate 117,054, forward strand.
ACGATATGGTTTATCTTAATTTGGTAGAATTAGCTGATGATGAAAAAGCATTAGATGGCGGAGTTAAAGCGGATAATGTACCTATGTTACTTTCGGCTGTTAAAAACCCAGAAGCTAAAGCAATATTACAAGGCATTAGCATTGGCGCTAAATCAACCGTAAATATATTTACCTTATTTGATAATGACGAACAAGAAATGAGCCATGCATTAGGTATAGCTAAAGCTGGTGTTTCTGATTTAAACAAATTGTTCAGTTTTGAAGTAGTTGATATTAAACGCAATATTGAAGGTGATATTAACCAAGAATTATTTGATGCAAGCTACGGCCCTGGTGTTATTAATTCTGAGGAAGAATTCAGAGCCCGTATCAAAGAAGATATTAAAGGATTTTACACTGCTCAGGCAGATCATTTAATTGAACATGAAATGATGGATACTTTGGTTGCTAAACACAATGTTACTTTACCTGATACTTTTTTGAAACGTTGGTTAAAAGACAGATATGCTGATAAATTCAATGATGAAAACATGGAAGAAGCATACAAACCTGAAGCTAATTACTTACGTAACCATTTAGTAGAAGAAAAAATATTAGCTGCTAACAATATTAAAATTGAAGAAGAAGATATCAGAGCTGCTGCTATTGAATATACTAAACAAATGTTTGGTGGTTATTCAATGACCGGGTTAAACGAAGATTTAATTAACCAGTTAATTGAACCAAGTTTAAAGAAAGAAGAATACAGAAGCCGTATGATTAATTCAGCTGTTAAAATGAAAGTTAACGAGGCTGTAAAATCAATGATTACTATTGAAGACAAAGAAATAAGCAAAGAAGAGTTTATGACTATTGTGGAAAATCACAATCAAGCTCACCATGCTCATTAATTATTAAATAATTTCAATAAAAAAGCCCTTGATAAAATTTATCAAGGGCTTTTTTATTGCTAGTACAAATACTAGGAAATTACCTAATCCTGTCAGCGCTTTTCACTAATTCGTCATCCTTTTTAATTAGACGCAATACACGCCAGTTAAGGTATAAATTAAAAATCATCAATATAACACCTATGCTTGAATAAGGCATTAGTTTACTAAACTCGAAACCCGGCATATAATTAATGGCTTTTGCAAATAGGGCTGCATAAAGCATACTCATTACTAAAAAATTTAACCTTGTCAGCTTAATTTGTTTTTCCCTGTTTTTAAAAGAAAGTATAATGGTTAAAGTTAAGCCTATTAGTATTGCTGCAATGGCAATTAGTCCATATTGAACAGATACTACTTTTAGAGTGCTGGTTTGTGTTTCTTTTCCACCAATAACAGCGTTTTGTACTTCGGTATGTTTAAAATGAAAAATATTTAAATCATATTCATCTATACCATTGGTAGCATTTTGCTGCTTCATGGATAAGAGACTACCTGTGCACATAATTGAAACTAAAATTATAATGGCTATTAAATAAACGGTTTGAATACGCTGTATCATATTGATTCTTTTTGTGGGGCAATTTATAAATCTTTATTGTAATTGATATAATCAAAAGTACTATTAGATTTGCACACCATAAAATTGATAACATGAAAGACGTTTTTATTATAGATGCTGTTCGTACTCCGGTAGGGAAATTTGGAGGAGCTTTAAGTACCATCAGACCTGATGATTTAGGGGCTATTGTAATTAAAGCTTTAATTGAACGCAATCCAACTATTGATATAAACGAGATTGAGGATGTTATTTTTGGTGCAGCCAACCAAGCAGGAGAAGACAATAGAAACGTAGCCAGAATGAGTGCTTTATTAGCCGGCTTACCCATTACAGTTGGTGGTAATACGGTAAATCGTTTATGTGCTTCGGGTTTGCAAAGTATTGCTGACGCCAGCAGGGCAATTGCTTGTGGAGATGGTGATATATATATTGCCGGTGGAACTGAAAGTATGACCCGCGCGCCATTTGTAATGGCAAAAGCCGAAACAGCGTTTAGCCGGGTTCCTGAAATTTACGATACTACTATTGGCTGGCGCTTTACCAATAAAGCACTATCAAACTTATACTACCCTTTTTCTATGGGTGAAACTGCTGAAAACGTTGCTGAACAATGGAAAATTTCCCGTGAAGAACAGGATGAGTTTGCAAGAGCTTCTCAACAAAAATACCAGACAGCGCATGATGCAAACATATTTGCCAATGAAATAGTGCCGGTATTGGTTCCACAAAAAAAAGGTGATAGCATTCGTTTTGAAAAAGACGAACACCCTCGTTTAAGTTCGATGGATGAATTAGCCAAACTAAAACCTGCTTTCAAAAAGGACGGATCAGTAACTGCAGGTAATTCATCAGGTATAAATGATGGGGCTGCTGCATTAATATTAGCGAGTGAAGATGCTGTAAAAAAATATAATTTAAAACCTTTGGCCAGGTTGGTAAGCAGAGGAATTGCAGGTGTACATCCATCTATTATGGGAGTTGGGCCCATTCCGGCTACTCAAAAAGCGCTTAAACGTGCTGGCTTAACTATAAATGATATTGGATTGGTGGAATTAAATGAAGCGTTTGCATCGCAAGGGCTGGCTTGTATGAGGGATTTAAATATAAATCCGGATATTGTTAATGTAAATGGTGGGGCTATTGCTATAGGACATCCGCTTGGTGCCAGTGGTGCACGTATTTCAACTACTCTTATTCATCAAATGCAAAAACAAAATGTAAAATATGGGGTAGCTACTATGTGTATTGGGGTAGGACAAGGTGTTGCACTTATATTTGAAAAGGTTTAGCTTTTAACGTATTTAATTATTTCTAAAAGGTTCTTAGGGTTAAACGCTTTAAGAAATAAACCCCATGATGTTTTAGGCTTATAAAAGGTAAGCGTGAAAAGCATACCAATAAAGTTTGTTGTAATCAGTGCTGCTGCTGCTCCTTTTGCACCATATATTGGTATTAGGTTTAAATTTAATATTAAGGCAACGCCCATTGAGAAAAACTGTACCATAATAATGTACCGTTGTTTATTCTCTGCAAGCATCCACATAGACCATGCTGTACCGTAAAAAACAGGTATTGAATTCCAGATATGTATTTTAAATATACCGGCAGCCAGGTAATATTTTTCTTTGTATAGAAAATTAATTACCAAATCGCCAAACAATAAGCCTCCAACACAAAATATTAAAGCAGTCCAAAGCATTAATGAATACAGCTGTGTTAACCTTTTTAACTGTAACTCCTTATTTTCTCTATTTTTTACGATACCCGGTAAAATAGCTGCACAAACAGCAACAGGAATAAAGGAAGAAGCCTCGCTAATTCTTACTGCTGCTGCATAATTTCCCAATATATTTAAATCTAAAAATCGCTTAACCAATATTTGATCCATTTTCTGGTATACGGTCATAACCAAACCTGAAACTATATTTGGCCAAGAGTGCCCCAATAATTCTTTCACTTCATCCCATGAAAATTTCCATAAAAGTATGTTTTGCTTATTTTTACTATAAAACCATAGCTGATTTGCAACTGTTAATATTGCCTCTAATAAAACCATTGCTGCAAAATATTCAACTCTTGCACCTACATAAATCAGAACTATTTTAACAATGGACGATGTTACTAAAGTAATTACTTGTGTAATGGCACTGAATTTTCCTAAAACTGCAGATTGAAAATAAAAATCAATAACGGTAAAAGCCTGAAAAATAACTGATGTACTTACTAAAAAAACAATATATGTATTTTGGGCATTATCTCTTATGGAGGAATAATACGTGGCTGCAATTACCACTGCAATAGCACCAACAAACCGAAGCCAGAAGCTTGTTCCTAAAATAGTATTTTGCTTTTCTTTCCGTGTAATTAATTCCCTGACAATAATACTATCCATACCTAATGAAGAAAACATGGTAAAAATAGCTACTACGTTTAAGGCATAACTAATCATACCAAATTGCTCAGGTCCTAAATATCTTGCTACTAATATGCCAACTAATATGCCGGATACAATTCTTGATAGCTTTTCAATTAAAATCCACGTTGTATTTAATACGTATTTTTTAGCTGCGTTTTCGGTTGACATGTTTTTAATAGGGAGTACAAAGAAACGTATTTTAGCTAAACGGAAAAGAAATCTTGTTGTATCATTGAAAAAACCTTTAAACCCAAGAGAACAAGCAAAATTTTAAACCAAAACTTGATAAAGACATTTTCTCTAGTAATTTTGGTGAAATTTATAGTACATGAAAAAATTATTTTTAATTAACTTAATCTTAACAAGTTTAACTCTCTCTGCTCAAATAGGCTCAACTTCATTCAACACCAAAGTAGATTTTGCCACTGGAGGCAACGATGTTATTTGGAATACTACAGCTGATTTTGACAATGACGGAAAATCAGATATTGCAACAACAAGATCCGCTTCATCAGTTGGAGTTTATAGAAATACCAGCACAAATGGATTCATTAACAGTTCTTCTCTTTCTAGTATTCAAAGTTATACAACAGCTAGTGGAACTAATTATATTACATCCGGAGACATTGATGGAGATAGTAAAATAGATATTATAACAAGCAATTTTACGTCAAATACAATTTCTATTTTACGTAACACAAGTTCTGGTCCGGGCTCCATTAGCTTTGCAGCTAAGTCTGATACGTCTACCAGTCTTAATCCAAGTTATTTAACTATGGCCGATATAGATGGAGATGGAAAACCAGAAATTATAATCAGTAACTTTGGTTCTAATACCTTTTCCGTTTACAAAAACAATAGTACACCAGGCACAATATCTTTAGGAGCAAGAAGTGATTTTGCTGTTAGTATCTCCGGCTCTTCACCTCAAATGCTTAGTATTGGTGATATGAATGGCGATTCTAAACTGGATGTTGCTGTAATATATTATAATGGTTATATCGGGTTATTTAAAAATACATCAACATTGGGCTCAATTAGTTTTGCTGCCTCACAAGTATATTTAGGTTCTAATTTAAATGCCGGCATTGCATTGGCAGATCTTGATGCTGATAATAAATTAGATGTGGTTATTTCAAGCTATAATACTGCGCAGGTTCATATTTATAAAAACACTAGTACGCTTTCAACAATTAGTGTAGCTACACCAATTTCGCTTACTTGTGGCAATCAGCCTCACGGAATAGTCGTATTAGATATTGACTCGGATAACAAACCAGAAATTATGGTTGCTAATAGAGGCAGCAATTCTATTTCTATATTCAAAAATCAAGCAACATCGGGAATTATTAATTTGGCATCTTTTGCAAGTAAAGTTGATTTTACAACTAATACTACCCCCATTTGTTTATCAGTAGTGGATATTGATGGGGACTTAAAAAAGGAACTAATAACAAGTAATAACGGAACAAGTAATATTTCTGTTTTAAGAAATGTTATATTAAATAATGAGCCCACTTTGGCCGCAAGTGCTATCAATTTAACTACCATCTCTAATGGGTGGTCATTAAATATATCATTTACTAAAGGAAATGGAGCACGAAGAATAATATTGGCACGCAGTGGAAGTCCGGTAAACTCTAATCCTATAGATTCACATAGCTATACGGCCAACTCTATTTTTGGTAGTGGCTCGCAAATAGGAACAGGGAATTATGTGGTTTATAACGATACTGGAAACACAGTATCTGTTTCAGGATTAACGGTGGGTACTAATTATTATTTTACAGTTTTTGAATCAAATGGAATAGGTGGATTTACCAATTATTTAACCTCGTCAATCACAAGCGGAAATAAACTAATAGGCTTAGCTTATTACTCAAAAATTTCAGGTAATTTAAATACACTTTCAACATGGGGGGCGAATACAGATGGAACAGGCACATCTCCATTGAATTTTACAGACAGTAATGTTGCTTATTATGTTGTTAATAATAGCTCACCTTCCATAAACGCTAATTGGTCAATTGGTGGAACTAACAGTTTTATTGTATTTGGAGATGGAACAAATACTTTTAATTTAAGCATACCCTCATCAAACACAATTACTGCAGATAGTATAGTAGTAAAAAACAATATAACTTTTTCTATCCAGGGAACTCTTGCTGTCAATAAATCAAATTGGGAAAATGGAAGCACTGCTCTTTACTTTGGGGCTTCAGGGCAAGGAGTTGCACCCGGGAATTACAGTGCCCTACAGATTATTAATGGAAGTAAAAACATGTCCAATCATGTTACTGTGAAAAACACCTTAACAATGACTACAAGTATTAACACGAATAGCTATATACTTAGTCTGGGTACTGATGTTGTTAATACAGGGACTTTAAGCAGAACAGCCGGAACAATTATTGGTAAATTCAGAAGATGGTTTGCTGCAAGTATTAACAGTGGTGCAAGTGGTTTACTTCCAATAGGTACAAGTGCTTATTATAGGCCTGTAAGTATAGAATACACCTCTGCACCAAGTGTAGGAGGAAATTTATTAGCAGAATTTATACCTAACAATCCCGGTATATCAGGATTACCTTTATTTGAACTACCTGTATTTATTTCTACAGCTAGTACAGACGGTTACTGGAGGATAACTAATACCGGTATTACTGGAGGACTATTAACAAGTACTGTTACCGCCAGTGGTTTTAATGGTATAAACGATTATACCCAATTGAAATTAATTGCAAGAACCGGAACAAACTGGACTAATCCGGGTACATCACAAACAAATTCTGGTAGTAATTCAGCTCCTATTCTTTCCAGAACAGGTTTAAGTAATAACACTTGGGAGTTTGGGGTTGGTGGAGATTTATCTACGAATCCACTACCAGTAAAATTAATAAATTTCGCTGCTAATAACACAGGTACATCTGTACAATTAAACTGGGAAACCTCAGCTGAAATCAATAACTCTCATTTTGAGATTGAAAGAAAAACAAACAACGGATGGAAAACAATTGGAGAAATCAAAGGTAATGGAACATCAACTACTGTTAATAAATACCTTTTTATTGATAACCAATTGAATTTCTTAGACAATCAAATAATTTTTTACCGACTTAAGCAAATTGATTACAATGGCTCTTTTGAGTATTCTAACATATTATCAATAAGTTTAAACACCGAAAAAACTTTTATTACTGTTTATCCCGTTCCATTGCAAAATAAACTCTCTGTTAATATTAATAGTGAGGAAACCGTTTTATCCCTATCGTTGATAGATATAAATGGAAAAGAGGTAGCATATTCAAACAGTAATAATATTGACTTATACTCCATAAATAACGGTATTTATTTTATTAAAGTAATAAGCGATAAAAAAACATATTTACAAAAAGTAGTCAAATAATTACCACAATTGTGTTTAACACCCCGATACTCTTTTTAATATTTAATAGACCCGATACTACAAAGCAAGTTTTTGAAAGTATAAAAAGCATAAAACCAAAAAGGCTATATATAGCCGCTGATGGCCCAAGACCTAATAAAATAAATGAAACTGAACTATGTAAACAAACAAGAAATATTATTAGTAATATTGATTGGGACTGTGATGTAAAAACTCTTTACAGAGAAACCAATCTTGGATGTAAAATAGCTGTTAGTTCTGCGATTGATTGGTTCTTTGAAAATGAAGAACAAGGAATAATTTTAGAAGACGATTGTTTGCCAAATATAACTTTCTATAATTTTTGTGAGGTTCTGCTTGAAAAATACAAACACCATCCTGAAATAATGCATATTGGTGGAATTAATCTCCAAAAAGGTATACAAAGAGGTAGTGGAAGTTTTTATTTTTCAAATTACAATCACATATGGGGCTGGGCAACTTGGAAAAGAGCTTGGATTAATTATGATGTTGATATTAAAACATGCAATGAAAATGAATGTAAAGAAATGTTACAGGGTCTATTTAGTTCTAAAAAGGAAAGAGTCTTTTGGGAAAATCTTTTTTCTGGCTTTATAAACAAAAAAATAGATACCTGGGATTATCAATGGACCTATAGCATCTGGCAAAACAATGGAATTAGCATTATTCCAAATAAAAATCTTGTTTCAAACATTGGTTTTAATACAGATGGTACACATACAACAGGACCAGACATTTTAGGATTTAGTGAAAATAAGGTAGAAAGCATTTCTACTATTCATTTCCCAGACCAAATATCCATTGATAAAAACGCAGATACGTTTACCTATAAAAATTTTATAAATCCAACTTTATTTATTTATTTATGCAAAAAAGTGATTTATAAATTTAGAAATTATAAGCAAAAATGGACAAAATAACTATTTGCAAAATTTGCAATAACAATTCAGAAAATATATTTACGAGTAAAATATTAAAAAAATATGATGTTTCTTTTTTTCAATGCACCCAATGTAAATTTATACAAACTGAAAATCCATATTGGATTGAAGAGTCTTATCAAAACGCTTTAAATTTATCAGATACGGGACTTATTTTAAGAAATCAAATATTTAGTAAAGGCTTAACTCCATTTCTTTTCTTCAATTTTAAACCGGAAGATACTTTTTTAGACTATGCTGGTGGCTATGGTATTTTTACACGTATGATGCGGGATATTGGATTTAACTTTTATTGGATAGATAAGTATGCGGGAAATTTAGCCAGCCGTGGATTCGAACATACTCCAAGTAATAATTACAAAGCATTAACAGCATTTGAGGTATTTGAACATCTTGTTGATCCACTTAAAGAGATTGAGGAAATGTTGCAATACGCTGATACGATAATCTTTTCGACACAATTAATACCCGATGTTTTACCCAATTTAGATTGGTGGTATTATGGTTTTAATCACGGTCAACATATTGCTTTTTATCACAAGAATAGTCTTCAATTTATTGCTAAAAAATATAACTTAAACTTAGTTAGTAATAATTCTAATCTGCATATATTAACCAAACGAAATATTTCATCTTTTAGCTTTCAGGTTATCCTAAAACTCTCGAAGTTTGGGATATTTAACTTTTTAAAACTATTTTTGAAAAGCAAAACATTTTCCGATTCACAAATACTAAATAACAGATAGCAGAATAATGAGTACAAATGAAGATATAAAAAAACATAGTTATTTTAATAACAGACAAGTAGGTGCAGATTATTATAGTGAATATAAAATACCTAAATACTTAAAAGCATCTTTACCAACTGATAAAAATATAAATGTTTTAGACATTGGATGTGGTTTTGGACAGTTTCTATTTGCTTTAAAACAACTAGGATATAAAAATTTAAAGGGAATAGATATAAATGATGAATCTATAAATGAGTGTAATATAAAAGGGCTCGATGCTGAACAAATAAATGATATTCGTGAGTATGCCTTAAATTCAAAAGAAAAATATGATTTCATTACTATGAGTCATGTTTTAGAACATATTGATAAGGAAAAAATTATTGACACACTTTTTCATATTAGAAAATATTTGTTAAAGGAGGGTGGCCAATTTGTATTAATGGTGCCGAATGCACAATCATACACAGGTGCATATTGGCGATATGAAGATTTTACTCATACCATTATGTTTACTGCCGGTAGCTGCATATATGTTCTTAAGTCTGCCGGATTTAAAGATATATCTTTTATAGATCCTGACGGAACTGAACATTTAAGCTTTATAAAAAAATATATTATTAAATTCCTTTATAAAATACATACCTTAAAAGAAGACTTTTGGAACACTGCTTTACAAACATCTTTTCATAAGCCTAGTCCAAGAATATATAGTTTTGAATTAAAAGTTGTTGCAAAGTAAATTTAGTTTACTAACAAGTAGTCTTAATGTTTTTCAAGCTCCGCATTAGATACATTTTAAGGTGCCTTTATTTTTGGCTGAGTGATACTGGTGTTTTTACTAAAAAGTTAAAACAAGAAGTAAAACACAACTCTTTAATTATTGTTCATACTGATGCAATTGGTGATTATTTATTGTTTAGAAATTTTATAGAAACAATTAAAAAGAGCCATAAGTATAAAGATTTTTCTATTACCCTATGTGGAAATGCATTGTATAAAAACTTGGCCGAAACGTTCGATAAAAATTTAATTGACGATTTCATTTGGGTAGATAAATCACAATTTCAATTTAATAACGCCTATAGAAAATCGCTTTTAAAAACAATTGGCCAAAACAATTATACAGTAGCTATTAACCCTTCCTATTCACGCGATTTTGTTTTTGCTGATAGCATCATTAGGGCAATAAATGCAACACATAAAATTGGCCAAAAAGCAGACTCTATCAATAGCTACAAGTTTTTTACTTTCATATCAAACAACTGGTATTCTAATTTAATTGATACGGGAAATGGTGTAATATTTGAATTTTATAGAAATCAAAGATTCATTGAACAAGTAATCAATGAAAACATAAAAAATATTACTCCATCTATTCAAACTGAGAATAAAAACATACAACAAGCTCCCTTTGTTGTTTTATTTCCGGGTGCTGGCGAAAAACAAAAACAATGGTCTGTTCATAGTTTTGCATCATGTGCCAAACAGATAATATCATTTAACAAATTTGAAATTTTTATATGTGGCAGTAAAAACGACTTTCCATTAGGAGAAGATATTAAGGATTATTGCTCAAGTGATCTGGTAATAAACTTATGCGGCAATACATCGCTAACACAACTTACTGAAAAAATAAACCATGCGTCATTGCTTATTACCAATGACTCAAGTGCATTGCATATTGCTGCATGTACTTTAACACCTGCTATTTGTTTAGGCAATGGAAGACATTACGGGCGGTTTACTCCTTATCCTGATGGAATGGCCAATCATTTACATTTTATTTTTCCGAATAAAATTGAGCAAATGGCTTTAACAAACCCAAATGAATTAAAGCAATTAACACTACACTATTCTTTTGCTTCTATTAGTGATATTGATACAGAAAGTGTAATGGAACTTGCTAATAAAGTTCTACATTTAAAATAAAGCAACCTCATTTTTTACTACTAATAAAATGGTTTATTTGCCATTGAAATGGCAAGCTAAAAATTACACTTTTGAAAATACTGCTTTTAGATAATTTTGATTCCTTCACCTATATGCTCAAAGACTATTTGGAGCAATGTGGGTGCAATTGCCTTGTTTACAGAAACAATACCATTACTATAGCTGAGTTAAATTTGATTGAGTTTGACGCCATTGTTATTTCTCCCGGCCCTAAAGTTCCTAAAGTATCCGGTATATTAATGGATTTAATTAGTGCTTACCACCAGCAAAAACCAATATTGGGTATATGTTTAGGCCATCAGGCTATTGGTGAGTTTTTTGGCGCTGAGTTACATAAAGCAATTTTACCCAGACACGGAAAAGTAGATTCTATGAATCACACGCACGATTTAATGTTTGACAACATTACCAGTCCGTTTAATGCTACGCGCTACCACTCTTTAATTATTGATAAATTGCCTGCAAGCTTAATAGCAACGTGTTTCTGTAAAAACGAGGTAATGGCATTTAAACATACATCATTACCTATATGGGGAATTCAATTTCATCCTGAAAGTTGTGAAACACAATATGGCTTACAATTAATTAAAAACTTTATTGATCGGGCAAAAACAAACACGCTTTCTTTCTGTTAAGTTTTTGTGTTTATTTACACTGCTTTTATCAATTATATCGTTTTTACTTAGGTGTTGGAAAGATTTCAACTCTAAGTATATTTGCTTAAAAATCATTACTAATTAAATGTTTGCTTTTCAACTTGTTTCAAACGAAGTATTTGCGCTCAAACCTAGCGATAGTGCATCTAATGCCTTGTTGTTTATGGACGATTGGGGAATAAAAGACTTGCCGGTAGTTCAAAATAATAAGCTTTTAGGTACTGTTAACGAGCAAATGCTTTTATCTTATAGTAGCGAAAAAGTAACCGACTTACTAAATCCACAACCTCCCTTTTGCTATGAAAACACGCATTTGTATGATATATTAAAATTATTATTTACCTCCAATATCAGCGCTATATCTGTAATTGATGCGGAGCAAAATTTTAAAGGTATTGTTACCGCTAAAGATTTGGCTAAACAAATATTTAACAACAGCAGCCTGGGCCAGGAAGGTGGTATTATTGTATTACAAATGCTTGCTACCAATTATTCGTTAGCTGAAATTGCTCGTATAACTGAGGTAAACAATGCTAAAATTTTATACATGCACGTGCATCCGCTGGGAGATGAGAATAACACCATACAGGTATCTTTAAAATATAATGTTATAGACTTAAAATATATAATTGCCACTTTTGAACGATTCAGCTACGATATTATTTTTGCATCGGTTCAACGTGATGACGAAGATAATTTTAACGCCAGATATAGTTGGCTGATTAAATATTTGAATACATAGAAACATGCAAATAGCCATATTTGGAAGATATTTTAAAGAAGAACGCTACAATGAGTTGCAGCAGTTTTTTGATTACTTGGAAGAACGAAAAATAAGTTTTTCTGTCTATAGAAAGTTTTTAGAAGATGGCTTACGAAATGGTTTAAACATTTCACCTAAAACAAAAACTTTCTCTAATTACCAGGACTTTGAAAAAGCAAAATTTGATTTTGTAGTAAGTATAGGTGGTGATGGTACTATATTGATGTGCTTAGAATTTGTAAGGCATATTGAAACACCGATAATAGGTATTAATACCGGCCGCTTAGGTTTTTTAGCTGGTGTTCCTGCTCATGAAGCATGTGCTATGATTGATGAATTAGAGAAAGGTCGTTTTAGCACTGACTCAAGAACGGTATTGCAACTGGAAAGCAGCAAAGCCAATATGTTTGGTGGCGTAAAGTATGCTTTAAACGATTTTGTACTGCACAAAAAGGATAGCTCCAGTATGATTACAATTCATACTTTTATTAATGGCGAATTTCTTAATTCCTATTGGAGCGATGGTTTAATTATATCAACCCCGACTGGAAGTACTGGTTATAACTTAAGTTGTGGCGGACCTATATTATACCCTTCAAGTGCTAGTTTTGTTATTACGCCTATTGCGCCACATAACTTAAACGTAAGACCTATTATTATATCTGATAACAATGTTATATCGTTTGAGGTTGAAGGTCGCAGCACTTCGTTTTTAGCAACGCTTGATTCCCGCTCGGAAAGTATTGAAGCCAGTACACAATTAGCAGTACGTAAAGCTGATTTTAAAATGAATTTACTGCGTTTAAACAGTGAGAATTATTTACAAACCTTACGCGAAAAATTGATGTGGGGTTACGATAACAGAAACTTTAGAAACAGTTAACTATTTTACTTTTCATTAGAGCAAAAGAAACCCCGTTATAAATTAAGTTTATAACGGGGTTTTATATTAAGTTTAAATAGCAAGGTTATTGTATACCTGCAGTAATCACATTTAATTTATCGCTTAATTCTTTAGCTGTTTTATCTTGTTTATAAAACTGTGCTACCTGAATACAGTAGCTAATAATTTGGATGTTTTCCTCTAACTCCGGTTGAACAGATTTAAATTTCTTAGTACTTTTAAACGTTTTATAGTAACTAGCTTTTATGTTGCTAGTTTCTGTAATTTGTTTCAACAATTGATTGGCTTTATCAATTGCACCTGCCTGGAAGTAACCTTCGGCTAAACGAACTGAAAACACATCATGCGAAATATTATACTCAGGCAATACTCTTTGGCAATAATCTAAGGCTTTAATAGCGCTGTCTTTTTTACCTTCCAGTACTAACTTTTCAGCTAAACGATAAAATATATTTCTAAAGTTTTTGGTTTGACGTAAAATGGTTTCGTCTAAGTAAACATTCTTATCTTCAATATTACCCCATTTAAACTTATTCATTACGTTATTCCAAAGTACTTTTGAGTTTATTCTACCGGTACTTGGGTCGTTAGGGTTTTGTTGGTTTAAGATAGGTACTAAACGATATGTTAAACCTTCCATTTGGAAATAGTTTTGCATATTTAAATACACATCGCTACCAGTAGTTATAGCCCAATAAATTGGTCTTTTATTAATATTTGAACTTACAATATCAAGCGTTAATAAATCAGGTTTTAACATATTGTTGCCGTTGCTGATTTCAAACTTAATACTGTCAACCATCATGGCTGCATCTTCTGCTTGTACCACACCATTTTTTAAGCACGCTTCTTTATCAATTTTTATGCTGAAACGTTTGGTAGGGTAATAATTAATATACTCACCACTTTGCATTTGCACCTGGCTTGATTTATTGTCATCGCCCATGAAAGCCATTAATTTATTCAAATCATAAAAATCTGTTTGATTTAAACCTAAGCCCGGATTATCGTAAAATACTACATAATCTCTTGTTCCTTGTATATATTTATCAGGTGTCCAGCTAAACTCAACCGGTTTACCATCATATGCCTGACGTCTTAAACCATCTGCATACCAATCGGTACCCAATAAACTTAAGTTAATAATACGTATATCGCTTCTTATGTTCTCTACGTTCTGCGCATACCATAATGGGTAGGTATCGTTATCGCCATTGGTAAATAGAATAGCATCTTTTTCGCAACTGTTTAAATAGTCTTCGGCAAAATGTAATGCTGTAAAACGGTTTGAACGGTTATGGTCATCCCAGTTTTGTTGGCCCATTAAAATAGGTGCTCCCAGTAAACATGCGGCTGTGGTTAAGCCTGTTGCTACCATTGCATTCATTTTTTTCGATAACCAATCAATAATGGCTAAAACACCCAAGCCAATCCAAATAATAAATGTTTGGTAGGAACCTACATAGGCATAATCTCGCTCACGTGGCTGATGTGCCGGGAAATTCAGGTATAGAATAATGAAGAATCCGGTAAATAAAAACAAGGTTGTGATTACTGTTGCATCTTCTTTCTGTTTTCTGAAATGGAAAATTAAACCAATAACACCCAATAATAAAGGAATACCAAAATAGGCATTATGTGCTTTGTTATTTTTTAACAAGGCCGGTAAATCTTTTTGCGGACCTAATCTCCATTCATCAAAGAAGGTAATACCTGTTATCCAGTTTCCTTTGGTTACATCTCCATAACCTTGTTCATCATTTTGACGACCCACAAAATTCCAGAAGAAATAACGCCAGTACATAAACCCTAATTGATATGACAATAAGAAATCTATGTTTTTCCCGAATGTGGCTTTCTTACCTTCGCCAATGTCTTCCCAATTTCTGTAAGATTGTACATAATCCGGTCTATCTGCCCACATACGTGGTAAAATAGTACAATCTTTAGGATCGTATTCTCTTTCTAATTTTTCTCCTGCTTCTACGTATTGCTCTTTGCCATTGGCATCAACGGAACGTCTGTAGTTCATTCCTTTTGATTTGGTGCCTGTAGGACGTGCATAAAAATACTGACCGTACAACAATGGATTATCTCCATACTGCTCACGGTTAATATATGATAACAAAGCAAATGGTTGGTCAGGATCGTTCATGTCTATAGGTGGATTTCCTAAAGAACGAACTATGATCATAGCATAGCTTGAGAAACCTATTACTATGAATGAGAATGATAATACTATAATGTTTTTAACGGCATTGGAAACCTTTGCATAAAAGAATAAGGCGTAAAGAATACCTGTTAAAAGTGCCCAGCCTATAAAGGTACCTAGTCCGGCATTTATATTGAACGATACCAGGAAAAGTACACCATAGCAAGCCAAGGCTGCGTATAAACTTCTTTTATCGTTGGTTTGGGTATAATGTAATGACGATACCATTAACACCAACATGATAACGATTAACATTAATGTACCTGTGTTGGTAGAAAAACCCATTGAGTTTACGGCAAAATAATCAAGCTTGGTAGCCAAAGTTGGCATGCCCGGTATAATACCAAACTGTACAAAACCAATAGCTAATACAGCTACTGCCGAAGCTTTTAAAAACCCCGGTAAAGTATAAGTGTTCTTTTTAAAGTAATAAACGTAAACAATGGCCGGAATAACCAATAAATTCAATAAATGGACGCCAATAGCTAAACCAATTAAATAAGCAATTAAAACAATCCAGCGGTCTGCACCTTTTTCGTTTGCTGAATCTTCCCATTTTAAAATACACCAGAATGTTAAGGTAGTAAAGAAACTTGACGAAGCGTAAACCTCTGCCTCTACTGCTGAAAACCAAAATGTATCGCTAAAGTTAAGTGTTAATGCACCTACTAAACCTGCTCCCATTACCGCAAAAACTTGTTGTGCTGATAATTGCTGGCCTGCTTTACTCACTATTTTTTTACCTAAATGGGTAATGGTCCAGAAAGTAAACATTACACACAAAGCACTGGTAGTAGCTGAAACCATGTTTACCATAAATGCTACCTTGGTAACATCGGAAGCAAAAATAGAAAACACACGACCAATCATTAAAAACAATGGCGCTCCCGGAGGATGACAAATTTGCAAACGGTATGATGCTGAAATAAACTCACCACAATCCCAGAAACTAACTGTTGGTTCAAGGGTTAAAGTGTAAGTAATTAGAGAAATAATAAATGTAATCCAACCGAGTACATTGTTGCTTAAATTGTATTTATTCATTAGTGCTAAATATATTTTGCTTTTATTAATTTTTACGTTTTAGGTGTAAATGGCAAACATAAGGGAAAATGGTATATGGCGCAATAGTTATTCTAACATCATTTAATATAGGTTTTACCATGATTTATTTACCCGCATTTGGTTGCAAAAAGCTATTGTTAACTTTTTCTGTTTCATGAATTTAATTGTGTATCAAAATTTTACGAAATGGCTTTGTCAAGTGCTATAAAACCAATTTCGTGGTTTTGTCGCCTAAGCGACAAACGCATATGCTGTTATTTTATTCCTTTGTGCCATCAAATTATTTATTATGAAAAAGTTAATCCTGTTTTTTAGTACTTTTTTATTGCTTATCAGTACTCAAGCGCAAACCGATTTCAATACGCGTAAAAAGCATTTCAATATTGATAAAAACAGCTTAGCCGTTCAGGGTTACGATGTAATTTCCTACTTTGAAGGGAAACCACAAAAGGGTATTGCCCAGTTCCTGGTTTTTCATAAAGGGGTACAATATTACTTTACCAGTGCCGCTCACAAAGAGCAATTTTTAAAAACACCTGACAAATACGAACCTGCTTATGGCGGATGGTGTGCTTATGCCATGGGAGCCAATGGCGAAAAAGTAGAAATTGATCCTACATCGTACAAAATAGTGAATGGAAAGTTGTACTTATTTTACTATAGCTTTATCAATAAAACATTAAACAAATGGAATGCTGATGAGGCAAACTTGAAAAATAAAGCAGACCAAAGTTGGAATAACCTAATTAAACAATAACCAAAACCATGAAAAAGATTTTATTGATTATAACCACTGCTTTAAGTATGGCTTTGCAGGGCCAAAACAAGGCAACCTTAGTGGAACATTTTACAAATACCTTATGTTCTGTTTGTTCATCGCGTAATCCGGGTTTATACCAAAACTTACGTGCACAACAAGATGTATTGCATATAGCTTATCATCCAAGTGCTCCTTACACAGGCTGCATTTTAAACCAACACAACAAAGTGGAGAACGATGCTAAAACTAATTACTATGGTGTTTATGGGTCTACTCCACGTATAGTTATTAATGGAATAGTACAATCTGCCTCTACCAATTATGCTAATGCAAGTATTTTTAATCCATTTAAAAACATAGCTGCTGATGTAAGTATTTTGGTAAAACAAACTGTAGAAGGCGATTTGATTAAAAGTACGGTATCGGTAAAGCGTTTAACCAGTGCTGTGTTAAATAACTTAAAACTACATGTAATGTATGTGGAGGATACCTTGTTTTACAATGCACCCAATGGAGAAAACCAACATTACGATGTGTTTAGAAAAGCCGCTAGTAATATACAGGGAGTAGATATAACATTACCAAACAATATAGATGATTCACTGGTGGTATTGACACAAACAACTGTAAATAGTGTCTGGAATAAAAACCGTATGTATACATTGGCCTTTGTTCAAAATGCAAATGATAAAACTATTTTAAATGCAGCCAAATCAAATGCGCTAAAGTCTAACAGCACAGGCATTAATGGCCTGCAAGATATTGGTGTGCAATTGTTTCCAAACCCCGCCAGTGAGGCGTTATTTATTAACTTAAACGATATTGGATTAAACAAAATTAGGATTACCAATAGGCTGGGTAGTGAGGTGCTGAATACAACTATTAATAACTCAGAGAAAATGGATTTAACCACGTTCAGCAAAGGTGTTTATTTTATAAGCATAGAAAATGCATTAGGTAAAACTACCCAAAAATTACTTATTAAATAATCCCTTTTGAAAATGGAGTTGATACCTTATAAAGAAAATTTTAGAGAAGAGTTAATTGCTGTTTGGGAAAAATCTGTCAGCGCAACACATCATTTTGTTACTCCTGAAGAAGTTGCCCGACTAAAAGAGTTGGTAAAGCAGATTGATTTTAATTCATTCTCCGTTTATTGTCTGGTTGCTGAAAGTAAAGTGCTAGGCTTTTTAGGGGTGGAAGACCAAGTAATAGAAAGCTTGTTTTTAGATCCGGATTATATTGGACAAAAGTTAGGAACCAAGCTGATGAACTTTGCCATAAATGAGTTGAAAGCCGATAAGGTGAATGTGAATGAGCAGAACTTAGATGCTATTAAATTTTATTCCAAATTTGGATTTGTTACCTATGAAAGAACGGAGAAAGACGACTATGGTAATGATTATCCAATACTAAAAATGAAAATACTTAAACCCCAACAAATATGAAAAAAACAATTGCCTTTATAGCCAGAATTGGTGCTGCTGTTATATTACTGCAAACACTCTTTTTTAAATTTACCGCAGCTCCTGAGTCTGTTTATATTTTTAGCACTTTAGGTATTGAGCCTTATGGGCGAATAGGTAGTGGAATAGCCGAATTAATAGCGGCCATACTACTCATTTGGCCAAGCAAATCATTAATCGGAGCACTTCTTTCGGCCGGAGTTATGGTTGGCGCTATTGCTTCACATGTATTGTTTTTAGGGTTGGAAATTATGAACGATGGCGGCTTACTGTTTACACTTGCCCTAGTTGTTTTTTTACTCAATTTAATTGTTATAGCCACCAACTTAAAACAACTTTTAAGTATAGATTTAACCAAGCCAAGCACCATTATTAAACAATTAAGTATATAGTTATCATGAAAAAAATAATATTTATATGCTCCCTACTGATACTTGGGGCCACTTTAAGTAAAGGACAAGATACTAAACCCGGTTATTTTAAAAATGGTTTGAACAATTATGAACTGGGCTTATCAAGCAATGGAGAGGCTAATATTATAGATTTAGGTTGGAATCATTTGCACCCAGTTACCAAAAACAAAAAGTTTAAAATTGGTTATGGTATTCGCTTTACCGGCAACTTTGGTAAAGGCGCTTTTATAACCGCACCTGCTAAACTCACCAGCGGAACGGAAAGCCCCCTTGTTATTTTTGCCGATGATAAATTGGAGAATTTTGACACCATTAGTTTAAGTAGCTTTAATGTAAATAGTATTAATGCCAGCATTCATTTAAATTATGCTTTTAACAGCAAATGGGAAATAGAATTTAATATTGATGCCATAGGATTTAGTTTTGGAAACAGTGTTACGGCTGATTACAATAGCAGTAAAAGAAATGCCACCAATCCTATGGCCGGTAATAAACAAAGCGCTAAACCCAGTTCGTTTAATTTGCTTTTGGTGAGTGATAACGACCTAGGTAGTTTAAACTCGGAAATAAAAATTAAGTACTACTTTCGTAATCAATGGGCACTGAATGCGGGCGGTACTTTTATTTTTGCCGAATACACTACCACCAATAAATTGTTTAAGGACAATGACCGATTTAGACAAAAAGCTTTTATACCCATGATTGGCATTAGTTACAGTCCTTTTAGAAAATAAACCATGAAAAATAAACTAGCCTTATTCTTAATAAGTGTGTTGCTATTGGTAAAAGTAAATATAGCCCAGGCACCTTTAAAAGTATTATCAAGCAGTATTATATTTAAAATAAAAAATGCCGGGCTAACTGTTACGGGTAGCTTTAGCGGATTTACCGGTGAAATAAACTTTAACTCTGAGTTATATAAACAAGCAAAAATTACTGCCAGTGTTGATGTAAATACTATTCATACGGGTATAACAGCCAGAGATAGGCACTTGCAAAAAGAGGAATATTTTAATGCGGAAAAGTTTCCTGTCATCACCATGGTTTCTCGTTTTTTTGGTAAGGAGGGAAACAAATTTACCGGGTATTTTAAACTAACCGTTAAAGGTGTTACAAAAGATATTGTTATTCCCTTTACATTTGATAATAATATAATGAAGGGTGAATTTACCTTAAACCGTAAGGACTTTAATGTGGGGGGCAATAGTATTATTATGGGTGATGAGGTAAGCATTTCTATTCAAATAAACACCGGCACAAAAACCAACTAAGCCCCGATTACGTAATTAAAAAATAACTGACCAGTACCTATGCCTATTATACAATTAAAACAAAGTTGCCAAACCATATTAAGCCAGGTAGCTGACTTAGTCAATCAAATGCAGGAGGATGATTACGCTAAAAACCTTGATTTACTAAGCGGAAATACGGTAGCTAAACATGTACGCCATGTATTGGAATTGTATGTTCAACTACTAAGTGGTATAGCACAACAGGAAGTAAATTACGATAAACGGGAACGCAACCTTTTGTTGGAGCATAATAAAACATATACCCTTGGTTTTATAAATGATTTACAAGCACAAATTGATGGCTTGAGCGATACCGATAATTTATTGCATTTAAACAGTTTGATAAACAACGAGGAAGTATTGGTAAAAAGTAGCTTAGCCAGAGAATTGGTTTACAATATTGAGCATGCTATACACCACATGGCTATTATGAACATAGCCTGCAAACATTACTTTGATTATATACAGCTCGATAAAAATTTTGGGGTGGCTTATGCTACTATACAATTTCAACAAACATGTGTACAGTAACTTTTTTACCCTTTAAAAATGGTAGCGGCTATATGCTTACCTCCAGCAGAGATGAAAAGGTAAGCAGGCCCAACGCCATTGCTCCGCAGAAGTATAGCTTGTATGGGCAAACCGTTTTTTTTCCTAAAGATAAACAGGCCGGAGGTACATGGGTGGCTACATCGCCTAATAATTTTACGCTTTGCTTGTTAAACGGTGCTTTTGTTAAACATGAATCAAAACCACCATACCGTTTAAGCAGAGGTATTATGTTGCTCGATTTTTTTAAGTTTAACAATGTGCGGGATTTTATAAACTTCTACGATTTTAACGGTATTGAAAACTTTACTCTACTCATTATTGATTCGAACAAAACATTGCTTTTACATGAGTTAAGATGGGATGGCACTACCATGCATTATGCTTTAAAGGATAGCAGCCAAACACATATTTGGAGCTCTGCTACTTTGTATACGGACGATGCTATTAAAAACAGGCAGGTTTGGTTTGATGAGTTTATACATAGTCATGCTGATGACTGGAGCAAAGAAGCTATTATTCAATTTCATAAAAGTGCGGGCGATGGTAGTTTGGAAAACAGTATTTTAATGAACAGGGACAACCGCGTAAAAACGGTAAGCATAACCTGTATTGAGCATACCAACCAAAACTATACTATGCAATATGTAGATACGGAAAACATGGAAACAGCGTCATTGCGTATATTTAAACACGAGATGCATTGAGCATGAACAAACTTAAATTTTGGATTATAAAACACACCCGTTTTGAGTTTTGGCCCTATTGGTTTGCTTATATTCCTGTTTATTTTTATTATATTTATTTGGGTGTTCGCTTACGTCATTTAGGTTTTTTTACAGCAGCCAATCCGGGTATTTATTTAGGCGGATTTGTAGGCGAATCGAAAAAGAATATCCTGCAAAAAATAAACAACCAATATTTACCTGCTACTATTTACTGCAAGCATGAATATGACTTAGCTAAAATTACACAACTCATACAGGAAAAAGGCATTGGTTTTCCTTTCATAGCCAAGCCCGATGTGGGCGAAAGAGGTAGTAATGTAGAAAAAATAAACAATACGGAAGAGCTGCAACATTACATCAATACCATTACGGAAGATTTTATTATACAAGCGTTTATTGACTACGATTTGGAAATGGGTATTATGTATTACCATTATCCTGACGGAACTCAATCGGGTATTACCAGCATCGTGTTAAAGGAATACCTAAGTATAACGGGTAATGGTAAACTAACCATTGAAGCGCTTATTAAAAACCATTTGCGGGCACAAGGCCGGTTGGATTATTTACTGGCTAAATTTAAACCTGTTTTGCAAAATGTATTGCCTCTTAACGAAAAGCTTTTGCTGGAACCTATAGGCAATCATATACGGGGCACTAAATTCATTGATGGCAACCATTTAATCAATGCGCAACTGGTAAAGGTATTTGATGAAATAGCCCAACCTATTGATGGTTTTTATATTGGCAGGTTCGATTTAAAAGTAGCATCCTTAGCCGATTTATATGCCGGAAAAAACATAAAAATAATGGAGTTGAACGGGGTAAGCTCGGAACCTGCGCACATATACGACCCCGGTACATTTATACTACAGGCATATAAAGCCCTGTTTAATCATTACCATTTAATTTATACCATTGCCAAACAAAACCACCAGCGCGGACATGCCTATGTTCCTTTCTGGTTAATATGGAAACAAACAAGAATGCACCTGCGTAAATGATTTTAGTTTATACCTTTCTCTTATCATTTGTAGTAAGCCTGGTGGGCAGTATACAACCGGGGCCGGTAAACCTGGCCATATTTGCTGCGTGCCTGCAAAAGCAATATAAAAATGCTGTTTATACCGCTATTGGCGGCTCTACACCCGAGTTTGTTTTTTGCTTAATAGCTTTAAAAGCGGCCAACTATATAGCGGGTTGGAAAAACCTGTTTACTATTTTTCAAATAACACTGGCTGTTTTATTATTGGTGGCTGCTGCTTTCCTGTGGTTTAATAAAACCCATACTACCGCCAAAGTAACCAAGCAACATGGCTTTATGCTGGGTGCTACACTGGCTGTTTTAAATCCGCAGCTTATTATATTCTGGACCTCTGTAATTACCTATATTCAGGTAAACAATATATTGCAAACCAATCTTTTTGAAAACCCCATGCATTTACTCCTGTTTAGCTTAGGGGCTGTTTTTGGTGCTTTTACTTTACACCTCATACTTATTGTTATCAGCAAACTATATATAAAAATACCCGTCCAGTCATTCTTTAAGTATGCTGATAAAACCATTGCGGTTATATTCATCATTTTGGCTACATTTCAAACCATAAAACTGTTTATATAATATGGCCGAAGTTGATTTAAAATACTGGTATTTGCGCGACCACAAACTGTTTTGGAAGTTAAGCAACAGCGACCTGAAAGACCTGTGCCTGATAGTGGGTTTTAAAAAAGCTTACAAAGCGGAAATGATTTATTTTGCCGATGAGCAGGTGCCTCGTATTTTCCTGCTTAAACGCGGTATGATAAAAATATGTGAGACGGATGAGCAGGGTAATGAAATTATAAAGGACATTATAAAAAAAGGCGATCTGTTTGGCCAGATGAGTTTAGATAACGACCAGGAAAGCGGCAACCATGAGTACGCACAAGCTTTAACCGATGTGAGCATTTGCTCATTTAAAATGGACGATTTTGAACGCGTATTGGAGCGCAACCCGAGCATAGCCATAGGCTATACCAAATTTATGGGCTTAAAGCTAAAGCGTATTGAAAACCGATTTAACAATGTAGTTTTTAAAGATGTACGCTCGCGCCTGGTACAGTTTTTTAAAGACTGGGCCGAAAGCGATGGAGAAGCCAAAGACAATAGCATATTGCTTAAAAATTACCTGACCCAGCACGATTTAGCCAAACTGGTTTGCAGCACCCGCCAAACGGTTACTACCCTGCTTAACGAAATGGAAAAAGAGCAGTTAATTACCTATGGCCGCAAGGAAATTGTAATTAATAACTGGGAAACTTTTAAGTTGAAGTAGGTTTTTTGCAGCTTACAACGGCAGCAGCCTATAAATTTTTGTTTATGTGTTGTCGCCAAGTGGCGGCAAGGAATTCCCGGAGTTTTTTTTCTTCCCGCCAACGGGAGCGACAAAAAAAATTAATTTTTTCTGTTGCCGCCAATGGGTGCAAGGAATAAAATAGTTTTTTTTACCTGCTTCCATTGGGGGCGGGTTTTCATAGGAATTTTATTTTTAGCAAAAGCCTACTGCCTCCTATTCTTAAAAATAAATTCATACTATATTTGAACTAGTGCGAAATACTAGTAATAATTAAAAGCTGCACTAATCAAAGAACAAAAACACCTATGAAATCTATATCTCTTTTAATTGGCGCAGGATTTTCCGCCCCAGCAGGTTATCCAACGGGTGACAAGTTGAACGCATTACTATTAAATTGCAAAGCAGATAATTTTAAGTTTACTTCCTATGGCGCTCTTTACATTTCTCCTAAACCAGGAAATAAAACATCTTATGATGTAGAGTTTGACTTCTGCATGGAATTGATGCAATATTTCAAAATGAAGAATGGGCACTTTGATTATGAAGAATTCTATGATTTCTTTAGAGACGAAGCCATTAAAGACGCAGGTGTTGAAAAAATAGCGCAGCCATATCTTAATTCATCAAATGTAAAACAACTTCTTTTTTCTTTAACAAAAGTGTATGTTCAAGTTGTTTCCTACTATTTAAAAGATAAAAATAATAAAAAGTGGTACGATGACGAGTCTTATTCCACAAACTTAGATCTCTATGAAGGATATACAGGGATACTAAAATACCTCCATCAATTAAGTAAAGAATATATTATAAATATTCATAGCCTTAATCATGATTTACTGTTCGAAAGTTTTGGTAATACTGCATTTATGGCTGGAGAAATAAGTGATGGGTTTGAAGAACAAGATTCGCCCTATTATGGAGACAAATGGCTCTCTCATGGTCATACTTATCGCACAAGATTATCAAGATACACTGGAAAGTATGACAAACAGTTTCGTTTATACAAACTGCATGGTAGTCGTGATTATGGTGTATATTACAAAAGTGAAGGGAGTATTGCTTCATCTGAGAATTATTTTAAAATTAAGAGTGGGATTGGATTTGATGATATATACAAAGAAGTTAAAAATACAGAAGGTGTAGTGAATTATGAACACTGTTGGTTGAATTATCATGCAGATTTTTTAATTGGAAAGACATCAAAAATTGAACGTTATAAAGAGCCTTTATTGTATAAAAACATATTTGAAAATTTCACTGCTAATCTAGAAGCTGCTGAACAGCTAATAATTATTGGATATGGAGGAAGAGACTCAGAGGTAAATAAACTCATTATTGAAAATTTTGATTATAAAAATAAACCTGTTTATATAATTGACCCATTTGCTGGTTCAGATGTAAAAGATTTGGCCCTACAGATTAAAGCTAAACTTATAGATAAGCAATTGGAGGAATTGAATGCAGGCGATTTTTAATGAAACTACCATAATTAATTTATAGAACAATTAAAGAATAAAAATGGAAGCCCCCAAATTATTAAGAAGACCTGCAAATTGGCAAGATTTTGAAAGTTTATGTAAAATGTTATGGGGTGAGTTGTGGAAATGCCCTGATGAAATTAAAAAAAACGGAAGAACAGTTTACTAAGATTAGTTGTTTTTCCACACCAAAATATAAAGAATTGCTTCATACGTAGCAATAACAGGGGTAACCATATCAGTATTTGTTTGCCAACCGGATAAGGAGCAAAATACTACCTCCGTATTTCCTTCCCTACTCAGTAGGGAACAAAATACAGACCCCGTAAAAGCTTCCCTATCAGGTAGGGAGCAAAATACGTACCCTGTATTCCTATACCAACCCGGTTGGCAATACAATACGTACCCCGTAAGACCTTCCCTACCGGGTTAGCAGCATTTCCTGTATTTAATTAGCGTAATTGATAATGCATTTTCCATTCTATAAAGATTATTTTTGATAACAAAACTTGTTTAACCTCTTATACTCTGCTAAATGACCCGAACCATTTTAACAAGCTTACTTTTTATGCTGACTATTTTGTTTGCCTGCCAAACCACCAAGGTATTATCGTTAAAAAATAAACAAGGTTATAGGGAGTACAATATACTCAGCAAGGAAAGGTTTACTGAATTAAAGCAAATGGTCAGTTACAGAACACATGTATTGGACGGTAACTTTAATTATGCCCTTAACTTCACTATTCTTGATTCTGCCCGTTTGGTTAGTAAAAAACAGCTTCATTTTCCGGCAGATACCACTATTGTTAAACCTAAATTTGATATTGGTTCTATATGGAATTGGGGGGATGAACCATATACTTTAAAAGGCGATTTTATACTGCTTAACTGGACGGATAGTTCAGTTACTATTGAAGAAGATATGAAGGTGTACGACCTGAGAACAAAGGAACATTTTATTTATAAAGGCAAAAGGACATTTACTAAAAAAGATAAATAGCTTTACGTAGTAAATGGTTATGGAGAAAGGTTGGTGAGGACACCAACCTTGGGCAAATTATAATGGGTTCAATTAGGCCATTTCTTTCTCGAAACAAACGCTCGACTCCACATCGGCATACTGCCCGAAATTAGGGATAATAGCATACTGGTTCTTTTTGTATAAGCTGATGGCTTCGGGTTGTTTTTCGCCTGTTTCTAAAATACATTTTTTAAAGTTCAGTTCTTTGGTCCACTTTTCCAGCTCCTGTAAAACCAGTGAGGCTATGCCTTTTCCACGTCTGTTTAATGGTACAAACATTCTTTTTACTTCCATGGTATTGTCATCGTATTGTTTAACGGCTCCGCAGCCAACCGGCTCGTTTCCGTCATACGCTACTACCACGTATTTAATCATATCTATTTTGTTGTACTGAGCAAAAAAAGCGTGCTCTTCGCCATCTCTTATTTTAAGGTCAATGTCAAGCTCTCTTACCAATGCCTGAAAGTCTGTGTTGTCCGAATTGGTGCGTGTTAGTGTTATCATATTTGGCGTTTTTTCGGGCTCAATGATAGTAGAATTCTATTAAAAACAATTGTCAAAATTGCTGAACAGATAGGTAAAAAGGCAACTAGTTTTTATCAAATCAAACCATAATTTTGTGCCCCATGAAAGAAATTAAAACAATTGCCATTGCCGGAGCAGGAACTATGGGTGCAGGTATAGCACAGGTTACTGCGCAAAGTGCCTATAAAACTATATTGTTTGATATTAACCAAACGGTATTGGATAAAGCAAAAACAGGTATTGAAAAAGGCTTGCAGTTTTTGCTTGATAAAGGCAAAATAACGGCTGCGCAAAAGGAAACTACCCTTTCACTGATACATTTTACGACCAATATTAACGAGGTGGTAGCCGACTTAATTATTGAAGCGGTTATTGAACGTATTGACATTAAACACGATTTTTTTAATAAAGTAGCTGCTATTAATGGCCCTGATTGCATTTTGGCCAGCAATACATCTTCCATACCCATTACGCAAATTGCAGCCAAAATACCAAACCCGGGACGTGTTATAGGTATTCACTTTTTTAACCCTGCTCCTATTATGAAGCTAGTGGAGATTATTATTGGCGCACAAAGTGACAAGAACATAGCCCTGCATGCTAAAAAATTAATTGAAAGCATGGGTAAAACCTGTGTAATAGCAGCCGATGCACCGGGTTTTATAGTTAACCGCGTGGCTCGCCACTATTATGTAGAGGGCTTAAAAATACTGGAAGAGCAGGTAGCTGCTTTTGAAGACATTGATGCTTTAATGGAAAGCAGTGGATTTAAAATGGGGCCTTTCCGCTTAATGGATTTAATTGGGGTTGATACGAATTTATCGGTTACTACTTCTATGTATAATTTGTTTAACCAGGATGGTAAGTTCAGGCCTAACCGCATTCAGCAGCAAAAGGTAGATGCTGGCTTGCATGGCCGTAAAACGGGTAAAGGTTTTTACGAGTATTAGTCTTTTGCAGGCGTCCTCGCCTGCATCGCATTGCAGGCGATGTTATTCAAATTAAAGCACTTCGTGATTTTCATATGCATAAAAAAAGCACCACTTTTCAGTGGTGCCTTTTAATCTTAAACAATATACTTAATTATCTTACTATTACTAAACGTGTTGTTTTGCTCAACTCTTGTGTGCTTACTTTTACAAAGTAGATACCTTGGTTGATATCAGCAGTGTTTAAAGTAACTTCATTCATACCTGAAGCAAATCTCATGTTATTGGTAGTTCTTATTACTTTACCTGTAATGTCTACTAAATCAATTTGTACATCGTTGGTTTTTGCTAAATCAAAAGCTACTGTTACGTTATCGCTGGTTGGGTTAGGGAAAACCATTAACTGGTTAATTGATTTGTTTACTTCTGTAATTGAAGAGCTTATTACGGTAACAGTTTTTGTTACTGTGTCAGCTAAGAAAGCATTGCTGGCAATTAACTGAACAGTATAAGTACCGTTAGCAGGGAAAGTAAACACAGGGTTTTTAGCCGATGATGTATCGGTAGTTGAACCTGTTACTCCAAAATCCCAAGCGTAAGTAGTAGCTGAACCTTTTTCGTCAGTTGTATTGGTAAATGTAAATTCACGTGAACCTGCAGTGCTGGTTTGTACGTAAGTAAAGTTTGCAGCCGGTTTATCAGAAACTGATACTACTACTGTTTTGTTTACAAACGATGAATCAAATGCATTTTTTGCTGTTAACTTAACAATATAGCTTCCGTTAGCAGTGAAAGCAAATGTAGGGTTTGCATCAGTTGAAGTACCTTGTCCACCAAAATCCCAAGCATAAGTGGTGTTAATACCTCTTGTATCTGTTAAGTTACTGAAGTTATAAGTTTTTGAATTTGGAACTGAAGGAGCAAAAGAGAAATCAACAATTGGAGTTGAATTGAAAGGCGTTTTACCAGTTGTAAAGTTTGAACCTGTGCTAGCAACCGAAGTACTTGTTGGTGCATAGTTAGGGTTAGTATACATAAATGGTCTAACCAAGTTAACTTCGTTTGAAGTAGTAAATGTATCAGTTCCGTTTGCAACTACCCAAGCAGCCACTTGTGCACTGGTTGTTAAGGCTAATGTATCTGACGAAGAAGCTAATCTACCAGCCCATCCTGAAGGAATACCTGCAATAACATTGTTTTTAAATACAGCAGTACCGTTTTGGAAACCTGCATTGGTTCTTCTTGAATCAATAATTAAACCAGCTACTGGATAACCTTGTAAAATTGAATTCACTAACGTTAAAGCTGAGTTTCTTCTAATGTGTGCAGCACGTCCAAAGTTTGAATTAGGCGTAACCGTTTGGCCTGTAAAATAAGGACCAACCATTGTTATATTTGAGAATACAGGAGCTGTTCTTGGTGAGTTAGTTGAACCATTTGCATCGTTATCACTTTCAAATCCGTTTGAACCACTTTGGTCAGCGTTTTGAGGAATGCGTAAACCTATACCGAATTGTACTAAACCTTTAAATCCGTTATCTGTATCAAAATCATCGTCAATACCAGCAAAAGCAATTAAATGTTTGCAATTTACTGCACCACCAAACCACTCATATGAATCGTCACCTGAGTAAGAAACTTGTACATTATCTACCAATGTTTTTCTTCCTACTGAGTAAAAAGTAATACCGTTAATTTCTGAGTTAGCAGCTGTTGATAATGGAATACCAGCAAACTCTACACGTACATAAGTTAAAGCACCTGAACTATCTTCATCATCTGTTCCTCCATGGCGGCCATCAATTAAACCTGAACCTGTAACTGGTTTTGCAATTCCACCTTCTGCAGCTGCAGTATCACCTTGCGGTAAGTTATGTATAGCTTTACCAGTTAATACTAAACCACCCCAATCACCAGGAGCTCTTAAACCAGCACCTTTGCTTGAAGTAAATACAATAGGCTCAGCCAATGTACCACGGGCTATAATTTTAGCACCACGAGCTATAATTAAAGTACCTTTTCCTGTACCTCTAATTACAGTTCCCGGTTCAATGGTTAATGTGGCGTTGTTTGTTACATATACATAACCATCGTTTAATAAATATACATTGTCTTTAGTCCAAGTTGTGTTAGTTGTAATATCGCCACCATTAATAGTAACAGTTGGTGTTGCATATGTACTATTGTTAGGCTCCCAATTAGCCCATCCTTTTGTCCAATCTTTTGTAGTATCAGCACTCATAGCACCACGGTAGTTAGTGTATTCAAAGAAATTGTTTTGTGGAACAGTTACTGTTACACCAACAATTTTTGAAACGGTAATACTATCGTATTGATTTTTTGCTTTTAATGTTACTGTATAAAAACCATTTGAAGGGAAAGTAAATGATGGGCTAGCTAATGTTGAAGTATCAACGCTTGATGAAGTTACACCAAAATCCCATGCATAAGTAGTAGCATATCCTTTTGTATTGGTAGTATTGTTAAAAATAAAATCTCTGGTTGTAGGATTTGTTTGAGCAAAAGTAAAGTCAGCAGTTGGTTTTAAATTTACGTTTACTACTACTACTTTAGTAAATACTGTTGAATCAAAATCGTTTACTGCTTTTAAAGTTACGGTAAAGCTTCCATTGCCCGGGAAAGTAAAAGCCGGAGCAACTGCTGTTGATGTATCGGTAGTTGATGAAGTAACACCAAAATCCCATGCATAACGTGTAGCAAAACCTTTTGTATTGGTTAAGTTGGTAAAAGTATAAGCTAACGCTGTATTGGCTGAACTGAAATCAACAACTGGTTTTGCATCGTAAGGAGTTTTACCTGTATTAAAGTTTGAACCTGCTTTAGCTACCGAAGTAGTTGTTGGTGCAAAATTAGGATTGGTATATACAAATGGTCTAACCAGGTTAATATCGTTTGAAACATTGAAAGTATCTGTTCCGTTTGCAACTACCCAAGCAGCTACTTGTGCACTAGTTGTTAAAGCTAATGTATCTGATGAAGAAGCTAATCTACCAGCCCATCCTGAAGGAATACCTGCTATAATATTGTTTTTAAATATTGCATCTCCATTTTGGAAACCAGCATTGGTTCTTCTTGAATCAATAATTAAACCAGCTACTGGATAACCTTGTAAAATTGAATTCACTAACGTTAAAGCTGAGTTTCTTCTAATGTGTGCAGCACGTCCAAAGTTTGAATTAGGCGTAACCGTTTGGCCTGTAAAATAAGGACCAACCATTGTTATATTTGAGAATACAGGAGCTGTTCTTGGTGAGTTAGTTGAACCATTTGCATCGTTATCACTTTCAAATCCGTTTGAACCACTTTGGTCAGCGTTTTGAGGAATGCGTAAACCTATACCGAATTGTACTAAACCTTTAAATCCGTTATCTGTATCAAAATCATCGTCAATACCAGCAAAAGCAATTAAATGTTTGCAATTTACTGCACCACCAAACCACTCATATGAATCGTCACCTGAGTAAGAAACTTGTACATTATCTACCAATGTTTTTCTTCCTACTGAGTAAAAAGTAATACCGTTAATTTCTGAGTTAGCAGCTGTTGATAATGGAATACCAGCAAACTCTACACGTACATATGTTAAAACACCTGAACTATCGTTATCATCTGTTCCTCCATGACGGCCATCAATTAAACCTGAACCAGTAACCGGTTTTGCAATTCCACCTTCTGCGGCAGCAGTATCACCTTGAGGTAAGTTGTGAACTCCTTTACCAGTTAATACCAAGCCACCCCAATCGCCAGGAGCTCTTAAACCAGCACCTTTGCTTGAAGTAAATACAATAGGCTCAGCTAATGTACCTTGTGCAATAATTTTAGCACCGCGACAAATAATTAAAGAACCTTTTCCGGTTCCTCTTATTACTGTTCCCGGTTCAATGGTTAATGTTGCGTTGTTTGTTACATATACATAACCATCGTTTAATAAGTACACATTGTTTTTTGTCCATGTTGTGTTAGTAGTGATGTCGCCACCGTTCACTGTAACCGTTGTTGCCGAATAAACAGTATTGTTGGGATCCCAATTTGCCCATCCTTTTGTCCAATCCTTTGTAGTATCGGAATCAATGGCTCCTCTATAATTAGTAGGAGTGAAAAAATTGTTTTGTGCAAATGCTACTACCGTAAACATAAGCATAAAAACAGAAGTAATAATTTTTTTCATTTTCTTATTTGTTTTATTAAGATGCAGCAAAGTAACTTCTACCCTGTTATCAAATATTGAATTCAATGTTAAGTTAAGGTAAAGTGGTGTAATATTTTTTACACATTACAAATAGCCCGAGAGGCCAATAAAAAAGGTGTTTGAACCAAATCAAACACCTTTCATTTTATAATGTAATTTAACCTGTGTTATTAAAACTTATAACTCATGTTTATAGAGTATGATGAACCTACTTTATAATTCCAAATCTCGTTGTCTTTTGATGAGTCAAATGCGTTATCGCCATCACCATTTTGATAGAAAATAATATTTTGTGACAATAAATCTCTGATACCAAAACGTACATCTAATTTTTTATAGAATGTTTTGTTGATTTGTAAATCAATAACCGAGCGTGGTTTTTCCCAATAGCTGGCATACTCACTGTTACCAACGTTTACTATACGCTCACCTATTCTGTTAAACGAAATTGATACTCCGTATTCTTTTTTAGCATTGGCATATTGTAAGCTTGCATTTACAATATAAGGCGATTGTCCTTGTAATGGTCTCGATTTTTCAGCAGTGGCCAATACTTTTGAAACATCAACCTCTGATTTAATATAAGCTAAGTTACCAATAAAGTTTAAGCCTGATAAGAATTCATTTTTAACTTTAAATAATTGGCCAAAGTTTAATTTATAATCAACTTCTAAACCGTAGCTAAATGCTGAACCAACATTTGAGTAACCCATGGTTTTAGGGCTTCCACCTTGTGTTAACGATTTTTCAATCGGGTCTTCAAATTGTTTGTAGAAAACCGATGCAGATACTAATTGTGCCGGTGTTGGGTACAACTCATAACGCAAATCGTAGTTATGAATCCTGGTTCTTTTTAAAACTGAACTTCCTTCAACCAATAAGTTGTCGTTAAAATCAAAGAAAGTAAATGAAGCTAACTCTCTGAACTCAGGACGAGAAACTGTTTGTGAGTATGAAGCTCTTAAATTGGTTTTGCTGTTTAAAGCATATACTAAATTTACCGATGGTAAAAAATCAACTACTACCGTATCAATATTGAAAGGCTCTGTGCTACCTGTTTTGTAGGTATTTAATTTTTGATTGTACGATTCTGCTCTTACTCCCCACACAGCTCTTAATCTTTCGGTTACTTTACTATCAAAACGTACATAACCTGCATACAAATTACTTGCTGCGGTGTAAGCATCAGTCGGTGTAGTTACTTCTTTCAATACCAAGCCTGTTGTGCTGATGTTGTCTGATGCAAATATTTCATCAATTGATAATCTTCTTAAATCGCTTGGGTTTTGGCCTGGCGCATAAGCATAACCTAATTGTCTTGCATTAAAGTTACGGTCTCTTAATTGCGCATAAGCACCAAATTTTATTTCGTTTTTGAATTTTTTAATATTCAATGCTCTTGATATATCAAAACCAGCATTGAAAATTTTATCATTTTGTGTTGAGAAAAATCTTCCGGCAATATCAGCTTGTGCTGTAGAACTTAAAGGCACTTCAAAAACTGCATTGTCATCGCCTGTTGCTTTTTGGTATCTTACTCTTCTTAAATCGGGTGTTTCTCTGTTTAAGCCACTGTAGCCTAATGTCCAGTTTATTTTCGATTCGAATTTTTTAACATAATGTTCTCCGTTTACCTGGTGGCTATTCAATATGTTCTGTGTATACCACATAGCGTATGATTTATACATAAACCCATTGATTAAATCTTCGCCCGTTCTTACCACTGTTTGGTCGTTTGAATTGATATTCAATAAATTTTTGAATGATATTTTATTGCTTTTGTTTTTAATACTGATGTTCCATAAAAAACCATTTAAAGTGTTAATGGTATTTTGCTCATCGTTGTACTCATACACTTTACCATTGTTATCGTAGTCCTTACGCACTATTTGTTGGGTAGTTGGTGTGTTTTGCATCGACATAGAAAATATACTTCCTAACTCAGCCGTTTTAATTTTTTTAACATGACCCATGCTAAACTGGAAGCTATAAGCCGGTCTCATAGAAGCATTTTCTTCTAATTTAAAGTTGTTGTTAAATGGCTTAGCTACATTTACCAAACGTTGCACATCATCAATGGTTTGTATATCGTTTTGGTAACGTTGGAAAGTCGCATTATCGGGCGTGCTGCCCGGTAATTTTCTTTTGCCATCATCTATCCCTAAAAAATCTGTCGACCCGTTTACGTTGGTATTGAATTTATTAAAGGTAGTTAAGGTGTTTATACTTGTTCCAAACGATACGTTATAAAAGTTTTGATCAGGTATATCTTTGGTTTTAATCAATATCAATCCGCCTGCAAACTCTCCCGATAAATCAGGCGTAGCTGATTTTACTATTACTATATTGTCTAATAAATTAGCTGGGAAAATATCGAACGCAAATGCTTTTCTGTCAGGCTCTGAACTTGGTAGTGGTGCTCCGTTAATATAAGCAGCATTGTATCTGTCCGGTAAACCTCTTATAATAGCATATTTGTTATCCTGTATAGTAGCACCGCTTACTCTTTTTAAAACATCGCTGGTGTTTCTGTCCGGTGTTTTTCTTATGGTTTCAATGGATACTCCGTCTGAAATAGTGGTAGCATTTTTTTGTTGTATTAGTAAAGCATTGGCGCTTTCCTTTTTTACTTCACCTCTGATTACTACTTCGCCTAATTTTTTCGATGCTTCTTCCATTGATATGGTAATAGGTGTTGCTTCGCCATTTTTTACTTCAATACCGGTAATTACTTTTTTGTTATAACCTAAATAGCTCGCTACTACATTGTAGGTACCCGGTGCTAATTTAGCAATGGTAAATTTTCCTTCAAAATCGCTTGATGTACCAGTAGTGGTACCTTCAATCATAATTTTCACTCCTATCAACGCACCACTTGTCTTATTGTCAAATACTTTACCAGCTATTTTACCTGTTTGTGCATTTGTAAATAATACAAAAGCAAAACTAAATAGGATGGTCGCAAATAAATTTTTCATTTTCAGTTATTTAAAGTGCCGCAAAATAAATTCTTTGATTTTACGCGAATGTTATGGGTATGTTATGGGTAAATTACTTCAATGTTATGTCAATGTTAAATTGGCCTTTTTGTGCCCTTACCTAAATTGATTATTAACTATTTACAATATTACTGTTGTGTTAAGCCAAAATTTATTGGCGTCATATTTTTGAGCATTCAGTTAACATTGAAAACCATTACATACCATAACCCGTAAACTGCTTTTTCACCTTTCAATTTATAATAACTCCTTTGATGTAAGGGTATTATTGCTTTATGAAAATGTACTCCTATATTGGCAAGCGTAATATGTTAAACAAGGCTAAAATATATTGGTATTGCCAAATCGGGGGGTGGTTTTTCTTTATTCTGATAGAACTCATAACCTATATAAATGTATTTGGTTACAGCAATGGCCTTTTATTAAATGGCTTGGGAAATTGGGTAGCGGGTATTTTTTTAACGCATTTGTACCGTTTAATATTTATACGCCTGCACTGGCTGGAGCTGCCTTTACATAAGCTAATACCCAGGGCCATTATACTGGTTATTATTATTTCTATACCGCTTACTATTTTAAATGTAATACTCGATTTTTATACGCTATCCCAAAATAACGTAACCGACACTTTTGATTTTAACTCTGAAGTAATTTCAAAGATTAACTTTTCTATTCTGCCCATCTTTTTCTTTAACTTATCAAAATATGTGTTTTTGTGGGCCGTTATTTATCACTTTTTTCAGTACTGGGAACGTTTGCTTAAAACCGAGCGCGATAAATTTGAACTACAGGCCGTGTTAAAGGAAACACAATACAATAATTTAAAAACACAGCTTAACCCACATTTTCTGTTTAACTCATTAAACGGTATCCGAACTTTAATTGACATTGACCCTGATAATGCCAAAGAAGCCATTACCAAACTAAGCAGCTTGTTAAGAGGCTCGCTTAAAATGGAAAAAAACAAAACGGTAACACTGGCCGAGGAGTTAAATACGGTAAAGGATTATTTAGCCATTGAGAAAATACGATTTGACGAAAGGCTGGAAACCATACTCGATATAAACGAGCAAAGCTTAAAAACAAAACTGCCGCCCATGATGTTGCAAACATTGGTAGAAAATGGCATTAAACACGGCATTAGCAATTTAAAAAACGGTGGTGTAATAAGCATTAAAGCTTATGTGCAAAATCAAACCACCATTATTGAAATAATTAACAGCGGACAGTATAACCCTAAGCCTGAAAGCAGCGGTTTGGGTGTGGAGAATACACGCGAACGCTTGCGTATATTATTTGATGAAACAGCCTCATTTACCATTCAGAATTTTGACAATACCAATGTAATAACCAAGATAATATTACCATTATGATTAAAACAATAATTATTGACGATGAAAAATTAGCCCGCGAAGGACTAAAAAACTTGTTAAAGGAATTTACCGATATTGAAATTATTGGCGAAGCAAGTAACGCTGACGAGGGGCTTGATTTAATCGATAAACTGAAACCACAATTGATATTTTTAGACATACAAATGCCTGAAAAAACGGGCTTTGAAATGTTGGAAGAGTTAATTGAAACACCGGCTATTATTTTTACCACTGCTTACAATGAGTTTGCCATTAAAGCTTTTGAGGTAAATGCGTTAGACTATATTTTAAAGCCTATTGAAACCGCACGTTTACGTGAGGCCATAGCCAAAGCTAAAAAACAAATTGCTTTGGCTGAGGAGCAAAAAGGAAGTCAAAAATTAGCGGATGACAGCCAGGTTTTTATTCGCGATGGTGAACGTTGCTGGTATGTTAAGTTAGCCGATATACGCCTTATTGAAAGCAATGGAAACTATGCAAAAATATATTTTGATAAGTTCCAACCGCTTATTCACCGTACATTGAATGCATTGGATGAGCGTTTAAACCCGACTATGTTTTTCAGGGCTAACCGCCAACAGATTATTAATTTAAATTATATCGAAAAAATTGAACCTTTTTTCAATAGCGGGTTTTTGTTTTATATGAAAGACGGCTCCAAAGTAGAAGTAAGCCGCAGGCAAGCGGTTAAGTTTAAAGACATGATGAGCTTATAAAATGATGAGTGCTAACGAATCGTATTTAGGTAGTGTAAAAAAACAATTTGCCTACTATAAACAATTAGGCGAAAAAGCCATAGACCAGATAGCCGAAGACAAGCTGTTTGTAATGTTTAATGACGATACCAACAGTATAGCCACTATTGTAAAACATTTGAGTGGAAACATGCTATCGCGCTGGACAGATTTTTTAACCAGCGATGGCGAAAAACCATGGCGTAACAGGGATGATGAATTTGTAAATTCCATCAACAATAAAGCGGAGCTAATGGAATACTGGAATAAGGGCTGGCAATGTTTTTTGCAAACACTGGATAGTTTACAAAACAGCGATTTGGAAAAAATTATATACATACGCAACGAAGGCCATACGGTTATGGAAGCCATTAACAGGCAACTAGCCCATTATCCGTACCATGTCGGGCAAATTGTATTTTATGCCAAACAGCTTAAAGGTGGCGAATGGAATACTTTATCTATAGCCAAAAACAAATCGCTTGATTACAATGCTAATAAATTTGCCAAAGAAAAAGGCATCAGGCATTTTACTGATGATGAACTAAAAAGCTAAAGATGATTCAGCTTTTTATATTCTCCCGGCTTTAAATCGCCTAACACTACATTATCAATCCTGATTCGTTTCAGGGTTAATACTTCGTAATTTAATTTATAACACATGCGTCTTATTTGCCTGTTTAAGCCCTGCGTTAAAATAATACGGAATGTATAATCATCTATTGGTTTTACTTTACAAGGCAAGGTTAGCTGGCCCATAATTTCTATACCATTGCTCATTCGCACTACAAAGTTTTCGTCTATGGGTTTATCAACCGTAACTATATATTCTTTTTCTATCTGACTACCGGGCTTGGTAATTTTATTAAACAAATCACCATCATTGGTCATTAGCAATAAGCCTTCTGATTCTTTATCCAACCTGCCTACCGGGAATAATTTTTCATCAAACGGAAGCAGTGCTTTGAGGTTATCGCTAATGGTTTCATTTAAGGTTGCTTCTATACCTCTTGGTTTGTACAAAGCTATATACAACATTTGTTTTGGCTCCTGCACTATAATGTTGTTATAGCTTACGCTATCGGTTACCAATACTATTACATTATCAAAAACAATTGTATTGTTTACTGTAATAAGGCCATCGGCTATAAGCTGCTTAGCTTCTTTATTAGCTATACGTAATTTTCTTACCAATAAATATTGTAGCTTATCTCTGTAGGTCATATAACAACGCCAAAAATAAGCTAAATACTATAATACTAAAGGAATTAAAACTGGCGTACTTTTTTAAAATATACAATGGATAAAATATGAATAAATACTGCCAAAGGCATTAATAAGCTTGGAACTAATAAGAAGTAAAAATCGGCAAAACCACTTGGCATTAAGGGTATTTCACTACCCCAAAACAAGGGAAAGTAAATACTGGTAGTAAACAGAAATAGGATACTTGTTATTACTATTAAACCTAGGTAGTTCCAATACAATACTATTTTTTCTGACACCACTTTGTATTGATAAGCCAGCAGGTAAATAAGTATGGAAGAAATGGAAAACAGCAAATCAAAATTATAGCCTTCAAAGGTTACTTCTTTGTTTAAAAGTCCTGCATTAACTGAGCCTATAAATAACAATTCTATAGCTAGTCTATATGACTGAATAACGGTTAGCTTTTGTGGACTCAGTAAAGGCAACAAATTACTATGATACGCTCTTTTTATAATGAAAAAGATGAGCAGAAAGGATGGTAGTATTACAAAAACAAATAAGCGTGGTGGTAAACTTAAATTAGCCACAAAATTGGTTTTACCTAAAACAGCATTGTACAATAAGAACAGTAAAAATACCCCCAAAACAATGATTGTTTTATTGGCAGCAAAACGTTGCTGTTTGCCGGATTTAATTAATAATTGATAGTAGGCATATATAACAATACCTGCCATGCCTAGGGTTAATAATAAATAGCCTGTTTGAATCATAAGTGTAATTATTTAATGGGACAAAACTGAGGCTAATTGTTTAATTACTTCTTAGCAAATGACAAGAAACAAATTAGCTAACATTTATTAGCTAAATCTTTCCGGATACGGCTTAACGAGGTATCGGTTATGCCTAAAAACGAGGCTATGTGTTTTAAGGATGCAAATTGAAAAATGTTGGGGTTGTTTGCTAACAAGCTTATATAACGTTGCTCTGCTGTTTCATTAATCATTGCCAGCGTACGTTGTTTTAAATCTACAAAACATTTTACTAAAACCGAGCGGCCAAACTCCCTGAACTCGGGAATACTATGAAACAACTGATTGAGTTGATTGAAGTCTATATAAAAAACCGTGCAGTCTGTTATGGCTTGTATACACTCTTTGGAAGGTGTACGCGTGAAAAAGGAATTTACTTCAAATACCAGCTGGTTGTTTTGATAAAATGCTGTTGTTACTTCATTGCCTTCGGTATCGTAAGTAAAAGCCCGCATGTACCCTTTTGTTAAAAAAGCATATGCATTGCTTACCTGGCCTTCGTTTAAATATATGGTGTTTTTAGGTACACTAAGCTGTTGAAACAGCTTTACTATTTCACTTACTTTTTCGTTCCCTAATTGGCTATTGCTTAACAAAAAGGAATGTAATTCGGTAGTA
Organism: Bacteroidota bacterium; assembly: GCA_040388375.1. Taxonomy (NCBI): domain Bacteria; kingdom Pseudomonadati; phylum Bacteroidota; species Bacteroidota bacterium. The sequence continues at coordinate 157,062 of JAZKBU010000004.1, forward strand.
TCTCTTTCCATACGCCATGCGAAATAACATTAAAATACCTTTTATTGAAAACAAATAGTTGCATTTTACTTTAGCCGATAAAACAAGTAAGTTGCAGGTCTTAATTATGGAAGAGATATTTACGCACGAGTATTTTATGAAAATGGCTTTAAAGGAAGCACAAAAAGCTTTTGATGAAGACGAAGTACCCATTGGTGCAGTGGTGGTATGCAACAATAAAATAATTGGCAAAGGTTATAACTTAACGGAGAAATTAAATGATGTAACAGCCCATGCAGAAATGCAGGCCATTACGGCTGCGGCCAATTATTTGGGCGCAAAATATTTAACGGAGTGCACTTTATATGTAACCATAGAGCCTTGCATTATGTGCGGTGGAGCTTTGTTCTGGAGCCAGATAGATAAAGTGGTATTTGGTGCCAGCGATGAAAAAAGAGGTTACCAGCAGGCAGGCAATAAATTACATCCAAAAACAGAGGTTATAAAAGGGATATTGGCTGACGAATGCGGTACCTTGGTAAAAGCATTTTTTAAAAAGCTTCGTTAGTTTTATAAAACAGCACACGCCATAGGTGTGCGCTAACGTTAAGGATTAAAAGTTATACTCGACTTCTAAATTACTACCAAGGATGGCTCTTATTTTTCCTACTTTTTTATTGTTATTTTTCGCATCGTAAATAACGTACTCCTGGTCTTTTTTGGCAACGTCAAAACCCAGCCTGGTAAACTCGTTTGTTAAATGGGTTATCAATTCACTTTCTTTACCACTGGCCTTTCCCAACAAATTAATTTTTAGCTTATAGCCTGTTAACTTAGCTTTTGTATTAATGGCTGTCCCCTTTAATTTACAAACATTGCAGCTATTTTTAGTTTCTTCAAAATGATTGATTTTAATAAAATCGTCAAAAATTAATTGCAGCTCATAATGCGCTTCATTACCTTCTCTGTATTTTATTTCCTGCATTTTACCGGCAGATAGAAACTCCAGTGAATCGGCATACTGCTCCGTTTCATCCACTACTATCATGGCCTCCATGGCTGCTAATGAATCGGCCATTCGCTGAGCCATTTCTATTTCAGAAACTATTGAACTCATTGCCACCTGCGTAAGGCTACCGAATAAATGTTCACGCGAAGGTGAAGTAATATATTCATCATAATCAACATCGTCTTCATCATCAGTTTGGTTATAAGGTGAAAAGAAATTATTGGGTTTATGTAACTTGCATACCTCTATCATTTTCTTTACATCGGCCCCTTTTTTCAGCCCGGCAATACCATTATAAGCTAAAGCCAGTTGCTTATTGCTAACTATTTTTTGTATGTCATAATAATCTGTTCTTGCGGGTGTTTTTTGAGTAAAATCAAAGCGTCTGTCAGAGCTGATAATTGTTTTATTACCAATTTCTTTAAAGTGCTTATCTAATAAAATACAGCTTCCCATATTATCAAAAGCTCTGTAATTGCCGTTGGCTACTTGCAATACCATCAAATATTTAAAGTCGTGTAGTAATTTTCCTTTATAATCAAACAGCTCAACCGTACTTGAATATTTCTCTACAGCTATACCAATATATGAATTGTCTAACAGCTGTATCATACTATACCTGGCCCTGGTTATAATCTCTCCTTTTAAATTAATAATGCCAAAGTTTTGTCCGTTGTGGTAAAGTGCTAATCCTTTTTTATTAAAAGGGCCAATCCAGTTAAAATCAGTATTGGGTGCAATTACTTCTTTGCCTTGCACATCCATTACACCAAATGATTTACTGCTTTTCTTAAACCCAATTACACCGTTGTTTACCCTGTCGTTAACAATAATATTTGGTGTAAGTGGAAATACATAATTACCTTTTGTATCAATAATGCCCACTTTTAGTATTCTATCTTTACCCATTACTTCCACCACACAATAGGATTCATTAAACCTGTTTACTCTCCTGAACTGCGGTTCTATTACCATATTGCCACCGGCATCAACAAAACCCCATAAGTTTTTACTGTTCTTAACTGCTGCTAAACCTTCGCTGAACTCTTCAGCCATTTCAATTGCATTTCCCTTATAGTCATTCAGCACTCCTATAACTTTTCCATTTATATCAATAATATTTAAGTGCTCATTGGCTAATGAAACAATGGCTTTTCCTTCGCTAAACAATGTGGCTGAAACGTAATTGCTCCCTATTTTTGAAAAATTAGTGGCACTGTTATAAAATGAATATATGCCATTTTCTGATTTCATGAGTATACCGTCCTGCTCTGTATAATAACCACGCTCGTTCATTTCCTCGTCATCTCCTGCCAAACGCTGAAAACCTTTTAACTCTACTCCATTCATGTTAACAGCAACAAAAGGACCTGTTGTATTATACTTACCTATAATCAAGTGCTGACGTAAGCTCCATTCAAAAATAAACGGACCCTCAATAGAGGAAGCCTGAACTATATTGTGAAGAACAAGTAGGCTGAATAAAGCCAATAGTATTTTTTTCATAAACGTATTTTTAGTTGTAAACGCTGGTTTGTTATTATTCATATAAATAATAACAGACAAAAATATATAAACATTTATATAAAAGTAATAAAGCTGTTTGATTTAAAATGATAATTATATCATTCGTTCATGATATTAATATGTTTAAATCAATAAAATTAATTCCTCTATATTGGAACTGGTTTATAATTTCTATTTAGCTATGAAAGTTTTATCTTCTAAACAAATTAAAGAAGCTGATATGTTTACCATACAGGAAGAACCTATCAGCGCTATTGATTTAATGGAAAGAGCTTCCCTTGCTTGCTTTAAATGGATATCAGAACATATAAACCAAACAATAACTTTTCATGTTTTTTGCGGTGCAGGTAATAACGGAGGGGATGGCCTTTGTATTGCAAGGTTACTTCATCAACATAATTATACGGTAGTAGTATACACCACTACTGAATTAACGGAAAAGACAAGTGATTGTTATGCTACCAATTACACGCGCTTAAAAACACTTAAAAACATCACCATTAAACCTATTAATTCTTCTGCTGATATTCCAATTATTGCTTCATCAGATTGTATAATAGATGCACTTTTTGGTATTGGTTTAAATAAAAATATTACTGACATTCAAGCGTTGTTAGTTGAGTCCATTAATCATACGCAGGCTACCATCATTGCTATTGATATACCGTCAGGTTTATTGGCTGATGAATCATCAGTTCAGGTATCAAGTATAATTGTTAAGGCAACTTATACTTTAAGTTTTGAGCAATACAAACTGGCTTTTTTGATGGCAGAAAATGGCGATTATTTGGGTCAGGTAGTAATTCTTTCTATTGGTTTGCACCCGGACTATTTAAAAAACTGCAATAGCCCTTATGAGATAGTTGAAGCATATCAAATCAAAGGCTTAATAAAGCCCCGAAATTCTTTTTCACATAAAGGGAACAATGGGCATGTTTTAATAATGGCAGGCAGCTATGGTAAGGTTGGGGCTGCGGTTATTGCTTCAAAAGCAAGTCTCCGTTCCGGTGCAGGTTTAGTAAGTATTTATGCACCCAAATGTGCCTATAATATTTTACAAACAACCATTCCGGAAGCCATGGTTATAACAGATAAAAATGAAAAATATATTTCGACCATTCCTGACTTAAACCCATATACAAGTATAGGAATTGGGCCAGGTATAGGCACCGGTGAAAAAACGGCCAATGCATTGCACGAAATTATTATGACTTGCAAAAAGCCAATGGTTATTGATGCTGACGCTATTAATATATTAGCTAAACATAAAGACTGGTTAGAAAACATTATACCCGGAACCATTTTTACACCACACCCAAAAGAATTTGAACGCCTAGTTGGGCCAAGCAAAAACAACTTTGAACGCTTGGCTTTGCAGCTTTATTTTTGTAAACGCTATGGAGTATATATTATATTAAAAGGTAAATTTACTTGTATTACAACTCCAGAAGGTATGAGCTATTTTAACCCTACAGGAAATGCAGGTATGGCCAAAGGCGGAAGTGGCGATATGCTTACCGGCATATTGGCCGCATTGCTGGCACAAGGCTACTCCGCAAAAGATACCTGTATAATAGGAACATACCTACATGGCTTGGCTGCAGATATTGCTGTAAAAAAAACAGGGGAACACGCATTACTTGCCAGTGATTGTATCAATCATATCGGAAAAGCCTTTATAAAAATTGTAGGTTAACTTTTTAATCCTCGCTGAAGTAGAACACTTACGTTATTACATAATTTCTATCTTTATCATTTTCTTTATTCCATATTGCACTTGTTACAAACGAATAACTATTTATATGCCTATATCCTATTTTAACATAAAGGGTTTGACCCAAGAGCAGGTACTTGAATCGCGAAAAAAGAATGGGAGCAATGCCCTCCACTATAAAAAACAGAATACCTTTTTGAATGCCATCAAAAGTATTGTTAAAGAACCAATGGTTGTTTTGTTATTGGCTGCTGCAAGTATTTATTTTATTAGTGGTCAAATAGGTGATGGTATATTTTTAGCCTCAACTATTATAATGGTAACGGCTATTTCATTATTCCAAGACTCACGAAGTAGAAATGCATTGGAAAAGCTAAAAGAATTTACCAAACCTTCTTGTAAAGTAATTAGAAATGGTGAAACCGTTGAAATTAAAAGCGAAGATATTGTAATAGGCGATAGTTTAATTGTAGAAGAGGGAACATCAATTGTAGCAGATGGTACTATTATACACGCCAACGATTTCGCAGTGGATGAGTCTATAATCACGGGCGAATCGTTACCGGTAGAAAAAGACACCCATCAAGAAAATAGTTTTATTTTTAATGGAACCACAGCGGTTCGCGGATTAGCTATAGCCAATGTTACAGCTATAGGTAATGAAACTAAACTAGGTAAAATTGGGAAGAGTTTAGAAAGCATTACTGAAGAAAAAACACCTTTAGAAATACAAATAAACAACTTTGTTAAAAAACTAGCTTTTGTCGGAGTCCTTGTTTTTTTTATTGTTTGGGCTATTAATTATTTTCAGTCTTATCAATTATTAGATAGTTTATTGAAAGCACTTACTTTAGCTATAAGTATTTTACCTGAAGAAATACCTGTGGCTTTTACCAGCTTTATGGCGCTTGGCGCTTGGCGACTCATGAAAATGGGGATAGTTGTAAAACAAATGAAAACGATTGAAACACTGGGGAGTGCTACGGTTATTTGTACAGATAAAACAGGCACCATTACGGAGAATAAAATGAGTTTGGCCAAAGTATATGCACTTACACAACAAAAAATAGTTTCTGCAGATGACATAAAATATGAAGCTGAAAAAAGCCTTATTAGCCTTGCTATGTGGGCCAGCGAACCTATTCCGTTTGACCCAATGGAAAAATCCTTACACGAAGCTTACTCACAAACAATGGATCAAGATGAGCGCCATCAATATAAAATAGTACATGAATATGCCCTGAGTGGAAAACCACCCATGATGACTCATGTTTTTGAAGATAAAGAGGGCAATAGAATAATAGCAGCTAAAGGAGCTCCCGAAGCCTTGATTGCGGTATCTGATTTAAGTACAAATGAAAAACAACAAATAGAACAAACTATTAAAACATTAGCGTATGAGGGTTACCGCATATTAGGTGTTGGAGAAGGAACATTTACGGGTAATAATTTTCCTGATAAACAAGAAGCAATATCCTTTTCTTTTAAAGGAGTTATTGCCTTTTATGACCCTCCGAAAAAGGATATTGATAAAGTAATAGCCGGGTTTTATAAAGCGGGTATTAATGTTAAAATCATTACAGGAGATAATACTGAAACAACCACCTCCATTGCTAAACAAATAGGTATTATTGGTTACGAAAAAAATATTACCGGTGACGATTTAATGCTTCTTACGGATGAAGACTTACAAAAAAAAGTATTGGAAACTAACTTATTTACACGCATGTTTCCGGAGGCTAAACTTAAAATTATCAATGCATTAAAAAGTCAAAATCAAATTGTAGCCATGACTGGCGATGGCGTAAATGACGGCCCGGCATTAAAAGCCGCACATATAGGAATAGCCATGGGTAAAAAAGGAACAGAAATAGCCAAACAAGCTGCCTCACTTATTTTATTAGAAGACGATTTGTCGAAAATGTTGGATGCAGTGGCTATGGGTAGAAAAATATATACCAACTTAAAAAAAGGTATTCAATATATTATATCTATTCATATTCCTATTATTCTTACTGTATTTATTCCCTTGGCATTGGGTTGGATTTATCCCAATATTTTCTCTCCACTGCATATTATATTTTTAGAATTAATCATGGGACCAACCTGTTCTATTATTTATGAAAATGAGCCTATAGAAACTAATACTATGTTACAAAAACCCCGTCCGTTTAGCAGCACTTTTTTTAGTTGGAAGGAGATAACTATTAGTATTATACAAGGTATAATGATTACTGCCGGTACTTTATTTATTTATCAATATGCAATTCAACAAAACATGAGTGAATCGCACACCAGAACAATGGTTTTTTTGGTTTTGATTACTGCTAATATTTTTCTTACATTAATAAATCGCTCTTTCTATTACTCTATATTTACCACTATTCGTTACCGAAACAATATGGTTTTATTAATCATTTTTATTACCATAGCTATTACGGCAGCTATGATTTATATAAATCCATTAGCCGGCTTTTTTAAATTTAGTTTCCTTAATCTGTTCCAAATTTTTATATGCATTGCTACGGGCTTCCTATCGGTTATGTGGTTTGAACTGGTTAAACTGATTAAAAGATTACCATGAGAATGGGTATTTCTAAATCTTCTTACTCATAAATCAGTAAAGAATACAATATTCATTGCTCATTATGTAACAACCCTGTAGGGTATTACAGTCATGTTTGTAAAACAATAAATCGGTTATAACTAAACTATACAAAGCTATTCACCGCTAAAATTTGTTTTCATAACCATGATATCAGTAAAAAAAGAAGGTATTGTATTAACCAAAACACTACTCGCTTTTGAAGATGAGGGTGTATTAAACCCTGCCATTATGCAGGATGGGAATACAGTGCATATGCTATACAGGGCTGTAAGGAAAGGAAATTATTCAAGCATTGGTTACTGCAGATTTGAAGGGCCTTTACAATTAGTTGAACGCAGCGAAACACCTTTAATCAGCCCACACTTTGATTACGAAGCTCATGGTATAGAAGACCCGCGTATAGTAAAAATTGATGGCATTTATTACATTACTTACACCTCTTATGATGGTGTGAATGCATTAGGCTCCTTATGCACCTCAACCGACTTAAAAACCTTTGAAATGCATGGTATAATTTTACCACAAATAACCTACGAAAAGTTTAAGCAATTAGCGGAATGCAGCGGCCCCTTAAACATTAAATACGAACGTTTTTATATTCATACTAATATTTTTAGTAACCCAGATAAAAAATTATTGCTTTGGGATAAAAACCTGATTTTCTTTCCCCGAAAAATCGATAATAAATTTTTTTTCCTCCACCGTATAAAGCCTGATATACAAATTGTTTCTGTTAACAGTTTACAGGAACTAACCAATGAATTTTGGGAAAACTATTTATTGCACTTAAAGGAACATATTGTGCTGTCGTCACAATATAAACATGAGTCGAGTTATGTTGGAGGAGGCTGCCCCCCTATTGAAACCAGTAAAGGTTGGTTGATAATATACCACGGTGTACATGATACACCGAACGGTTATGTTTATTGTGCCTGTGCTTCTTTATTGGAATTAGAAGACCCACAAACAGAAATAGCCCGTTTACCCTATCCTCTTTTTGAGCCTAACTTGGACTGGGAGTTAAAAGGCTACGTAAATAATGTGGTTTTCCCCACGGGTACTGCATTATTTGACGATACTTTATACATATACTATGGTGCTGCCGATAAAAGGATTGCATGCGCTTCTGTAAGTATAAGCGAATTAGTAAATGAATTAATTAATAATATTAAAACACCATGAACAACACTTCATACAACACCAAAAATACGGGCTTGATTCTTTTCGAAAGACAAAATATTTCTAATATATTTTCTAACCATTATACCCCGGTAAAAAAAGTAGTACCGATACAAGAAAAAAAAACCATACCTGAAGTTTTATTTATTACTTCATACCCACCCAGAGAGTGCGGAATAGCCACTTATACAAGCGATTTAATAAATACGATACAGGAAAAATTCTGCCAGTCGTTTTCGCTTAAAGTATGTGCGTTAGAGGCCGAAAATGAAATATATGATTACAACAATGATGTAAAATATGTAATTGAATCAACCAATAAAGAAGCATACAGTGAGCTGGCTGATAAAATAAACAATGATGCCTTAATTGAAGTAGTTTTGATTGAGCATGAATTTGGTTTATTTATTGAGCGTGAACAGGAATTTAACACTTTTCTGGCCGAACTCCGTAAACCTATTATTGTAGCATTTCATACGGTGTTACCTCACCCATCGGAAGATTTAAAAACAAAAGTAAAATACATAGTAAACAACTGCCGTGAAGTAATTGTAATGACCAATCAATCGGCAAGGATATTGGCCAATGATTATGAAATTGCTGCCCATAAAATAGCGGTTATTCCACACGGAACACATTTGGTTCCGCATTTGGATAAAAATGAATTGAAGGAAAAATACGACTTATCAGGCCGAAAAATAATTTCGACCTTTGGCTTATTGAGCGAAGGAAAAAGCATTGAAACTACTTTAGATGCTTTACCTGAAATAATTAAAACAGATGACAGCGTATTGTTTTTGGTAATTGGTAAAACACACCCTACAGTTAAAAAGGAACAGGGTGAAAAATACAGGGATTTGTTACTGGATAAAGTAAACAGCCTAGGCTTACAAAATAATGTGCTCTTTATTAATAAATATTTACCACTGCCTGAGCTTTTAGAGTATTTGCAGTTAACTGATATTTATGTTTTCTCATCTAAGGACAGGAACCAGGCAGTAAGCGGTACTTTTTCATATGCGGTGAGCTGTGGGTGCCCTATTATATCAACTCCTATACCTCATGCACGTGAGGTACTGAACGATGATTCAGGTATTATAGTTGATTTTGAAAATTCAGCGCAACTGTGTGAAGCTGTTACGCTTTTATTAAACAACAATGAATTAAGTGCGGATATGCGCTCAAACGGGTTGCATAAAATAGCTTCCAGTGCATGGGAAAATACCGCAGTGGCGCATGCTTTATTGTTCCACAAAACAATAGGGCAAACAACTCCTCTACAATATAATTTACCGGCTATTAACCTCAACCATATTAAACAACTGACTACAGAAGTTGGTATGATACAGTTCTCCAAAATGAACCGCCCTGATATTGATTCGGGCTATACGCTTGATGACAATGCAAGGGCTTTAATAGCCATCTGTATGCACTAAGAATTAACAGGTGACGAAGCTGATTTAAAATTGATTGCTACTTATTACCATTTTATAGCATACTGCCTGGACAATGATGGCTATTTTTTAAATTATGTAGATAAGCATAAAAACTTTACCTCGCAAAACTACTCTACTAACTTGGCTGATTCAAACGGCCGTGCCATTTGGGCTTTGGGCTATTTAATTGCACAACCTAATTTACCTGTTGCCTTAACAGAAGAAGCTATTGAACTAATGTCGACCGCGGTACTTAAAGTAAATAAAATGTACTCAACGCGGGCCATGGCTTTTACCATTAAAGGTTTATACTATTACAACAAAAAACGCCCCGATACTGAAAATGTTATATTAATTAAAATATTAGCCAACAGGTTGGTTCAAATGTATAAACACGAATCATCTAACGGTTGGGAATGGTTTGAAAGTTATTTAACCTATGCCAACAGTGCTTTGCCTGAAGCCATGCTAATGGCAGGCTTAGCTACTGATAACACGCTATACAGGGACATTGCATTTGAGTCAATGGATTTTCTTTTATCAAACACTTTTAACGAAAATGGTATAAAAGTTATATCAAACAAAAGCTGGATGCATAAAGGTAAAGAGTCTGCTCATTTTGGCGAACAACCTATTGATGTAGCCTATACGATTCTTGCTCTTAACTTATTTTATGAGACCACTAAAAAGCCCGGTTACTTAACAAAAATAGAACTGGCCTTTAACTGGTTTTTAGGTCAAAACCATTTAAACCAAATTGTTTACAATCCTTGCACAGGTGGTTGTTATGACGGGTTGGAAGAGTTGCATATTAATTTAAACCAAGGGGCTGAATCAACTGTCAGCTACCTTCTATCAAGGCTTACTGTTGAATCGCACCTTACCCGCCAACGCAATATGCAAAAAGCGAAGCGTGGGTTTAGCAATTAAGTAACACATAAGGAATATTTCAATATGTAAATAATGTAATTTATAAAAAGAATTGTATAACTGGTTTAGGATTTTCTGAACATACCTTGCCAATACAAATTAATACTAAATACCATGAAAAAGAACATTATAACCATGATCGCTATTGGTTTGCTATACTTTATAAGTCCATTGCAAACATCAGCTGCAAACATTAAAGAAACTAAAGCAGCGGAAGCTAAAACTGCACAGGTATTATTGGATAGAATAGATGCTATTCAAAAAATAAATGTAGAAAGTTTGTCAAAAACTGAAAAAGAAAACCTTAGAACTGAAGTAAAAACCATAAGAACAGAACTTACTCAATTAAGTGATGGCGTTTACCTTTCAGTAGGTGCCATTATTGTTATTGTTATTTTACTTATTGTTTTATTATAACATAAGTAGTTATTATGATAAAATCAGGTGGAAAACAACTTATACTAACAATATGCATTATTGGTTTTATTGGTTGCCGTAACACCGAACAAAAAACGGAAACGGCTCAGGAGGCCAAGGAACGGGTAATTCAAGCTATGCGTAATTCGCAAGAACCGCATTCAGACTCGCTTGACGAGTACATATTATACACTACTGAAATGGGCGTGCAATTACATGAAAATGAGCTTAAGATTGCTTCATTCAAAACTATAATTAAACTGGAAACGCAAGCAACACAAGACAAGTTTGAAAAGCAAATTGAGCAAATAGAAACTCAAAATACTCAACTCAAAACCATACTTAATCAGCGCAAAGTTGAAGAAAGAGATACTTGGATTGCTTTCAAAACTAATTTTAACAAACAGATTGCCAGCATAAACCTGCTGATTGCCAAGATGAATGAGGATTTTATATTTAATACTTCTCCTTATGGTAAAAAACAATAACCAGTACGGATTTTAAGGGTTTTCTAATTCATACACAGATTAAACAAAAAAGCAGCTATAAAGCTGCTTTTTTGTTTAATCCCTATGTGCTTTTGGATACAAAAATTGGGAAATATATAAAGCTGTCTGAGCATTATTTCACCGGCTATTCAAAAAACAACAATGTCTTTTCGTATAATATTATAAAATTCACTGTGGCATTAATTCCCCAGTATGGGGAAAATTCCCCAATCAAAGCCATCATTGGCTTTTATACTCCAAACAAATAAGTCTATTAAAAAAACCATGTATTTAAAGGCATTCAACCTTAATAAGGCCTTAATCATGTGCCCTTAAAATCTAGGGCACATGTTTTATATATAGTATAGTATCAAAACCTAAAAACTAATTATTTTATGAAACTGTATATTAAACACATGGTGAGTCTTCGTTGCAAGATGATGGTAAAAGAAGCGTTAAACAATTTAGGTCTACATTGTAATGTTGTTGAATTAGGCCAGATTGATATTATGGAGAATATAGACTTCATGCAGCGCCAAGCCTTAAAGCAAAATTTGCTTAAATCAGGTCTTGAGCTAATGGAGGATAAAAAAGCGATGCTTATTGAAAAAATTAAAAACGTAATTATTGAAATGGTTCACTACGCTGACGAACCACCAAAAACTAATTACTCTGATTATATAAGTGAAAAGCTAAACCATGATTATACTTATTTGTCAAATATATTTTCGGAGGTAAAAGGTATAACCATTCAGCAGTTTATTATTATTAATAAAATAGAAAGAGCCAAAGAATTATTGCTGTATGATGAATTAAATTTAACTGAGATTTCGTACAAACTTAATTACAGCAGCGTAGCCCATTTATCAAACCAGTTTAAAAAAATTACCGGATTAACACCTTCAGAATTTAAACACCATACTGATCAAAAAAGAATGGCCCTTGAAGAAATTTAGTCTGATACTTTTAAACTAAAAATGCCTAACAAAATAAATAAATGGAAAGCAAAAATAGTAAGCAAAAGCAGAAAATATGGGCTAAAGCAACGCACTTTGGAGGCAGCTGGAAATTCATTATTCTATATGCCATTATTTTCACCTTTTGGGTTGTTTTCAATATGATAAGTTTAACCTATTTACAGATTAATCCTTATCTGTTTATTTTAATAAATTTAGGTTTATCAGGAATAGCAACACTGCAAGCTCCCTTTATACTAATGAACCAAAACAGGATAGAGGAAATTGACAGATTAAGAAAAGAGAACGATAACCTGATTAACCGGAAACCGGAAATACAAATAAAAAGTCTTGAACAAAAAATGGACTTACTATTAGAGGCTCAGAACAAAACACTATTTGAAGCACAAGAAAAACAAGTTACACTGCTCAAAGAAATAAACCTGAAGCTTGATACACTAAAACATAAAGGTTTTTAATAATACAATAAACATGAAAACGGAACACGAGTTGAATGACGATATATTAAATCTGACCATGAAAATACGGTCAGAATATCCCGAGTTAGTAAAGTATCTGGATGAAATGCCTGTTACTATTCCGGATGAAAAAAACCCGGAAATTACACTCAAGAATTTAAAGGCTTACCATCATTCATTGCTTGCCTTATTAGAAGGCTATAAAAGCGAAAAGCCTGATTAAACAGTGAATGATGTAATTAAATAATAGCGTTTTATAACGCTTGCATTTTTAAAACAATCATTCTTTGAAGAGTAAAATAAATTTTCACAATTTAAATAAAAACGACCATGACTAACTTAACAAAACTCCAAGGCAGCTGGAATGAAACCAAAGGAAAATTAAAACAAAAGTTTGCTGAACTAACTGATGATGATTTGCTGTTGATAGAAGGCAAAGAAGATGAACTGCTTGGAAGACTTCAGAAACGTTTAGGAAAAACCAAAGACGACATTCATAAAATTATAACTGAATTATAATTCACACCAAACTTAAAAGCTAAAACCATGAAAAAATCACTCATCGCAATACTTACAATAGGATACGTAGCCGGCAGTATCATGTTTGGTTGCAACTCGCCTGCTAAAAAGGTAGAAAATGCAAAAGAAGAATTAAAAGATGCTAAGCAGGAATTAAACCAAGCACGTGAAGACTCTATAACTGATTATGAAAACTTCAAAAGAGAATCAGAACAAAAAATCAATAACAACAAAGTATTGATTGAAGAATACAAAACCAGAATGATTACCGATAAAAAGTCAATAAAAGCTAAAGACCAAAAAATAATTGACGACTTGGAACAAAAAAACCTGGAAATGCGTAAAAAGATATGGGAATACAAAGGCGATAAAGATAACTGGGAAGCTTTTAAAACAGAGTTTAACCATGACATGGACCAATTAGGAAATGCTATTAAAAGCTTTACTGTAAAAAATACTAAATAGTTTTTAAACATAAAGCACTTTTAAACTAACAATTAATTAAAAAAACACCATGGGAAACTTATTATATATTATAGCCGTCATCCTTGTTATTATATGGATAATAGGCTTTGTAGGGTACAGTGCAGGCGGAATTATTCATATACTTTTAGTCATAGCACTTATCTCTATTATACTTAGAATTATTCAAGGTAGAAAAATATAAATCAATTAATGCATTAGTAGTTTGCTAATGCCAGTCATAAACATTTAAACAAACAAAAACATGAACTCAGGAAAAGTAGTTTTAGGCGTATTGGCAGGACTTGCCTCAGGCGCTATTTTAGGCATATTATTCGCACCAGATAAAGGGTCAGAAACCAGAAAAAAAATTGCCAAAAAAGGATCAGATTCAATTGATGAACTGAAAGAAAAATTAAGCGATTTAATGTCCGCTTTAAACGAAAATTATGAAGACATAAAAGACGATGCTACAAAACTTTTCGAAAAAGGAAAAAGCAGAGTGGATGAAGTCAAAAAAGAGGTTAAATCTTATTAATACATACCATAAACCACCAACCATTTAAAGGTAAAATAATATAATGGAACACAAAACAGCTTATATGGAAACGCTACTTGAAAAAGTAGAAGCATATGGAAAAACCAGCTTTGAGTTATTTAAACTCAAAACCTTAGATAAATTTTCCTATTCAATAGCAAAACTTGCTTCTAACGGCATTATATTACTTTTTCTGGTGCTTTTTATAGTTACACTAAATGTAGGCGTAGCACTTTGGCTAGGCGATATATTAGGCAAATCATACTATGGTTTCTTTTGTGTAGCCGGATTTTATGCACTTATTGGTGGTGGTTTATGGTTATTTTTAAACAAAGCCCTCCACACAAAAATCAATCAAATTATTATTTCTCACATGCTTCAATTAGGTTCCGATGAGTAAACTAGATTCAATTATACAGTTAAAAGAAAATATTGCTTTACTGGAAAGACAAAAAGCGAATGATGAGCGAATGCTTAAAGAACACTTTAAAGAAACCATTGCTGCATTTAGCCCTGCTAACTTAGTTAAAAGTACTTTTCACGATCTGGTTCAGGCACCTGATTTTAAGCACGATTTAAAAGATGCAGCAATGGGTTTAGCCTCCGGCTATTTAACAAAAAAAATATTAGTAGGTGGCTCCCTTAATCCTGTTAAACAGGTTGCGGGCACACTTTTACAAATGGCTATAACAAGTTTAGTTTCAAAAAATGCTGACGGTATTAAAGCTACTGCTATGGCCTTAGTAAATAAATTTATCAGAGGTAAAAAACCGGCAGACCAAGCGTAAAACTATGTTCATTAATATTTGCAATAAGCTCTTTTTTTACGCTTTCATTTACGCTCCATATTGTAGTAAGTGGTTATCAAACATATGCTATTAGTGTATGATGTAAAAACACATGATTTCTCTATAGCTAAACACTATTTAGTTTTTATAGCAAGTTCAAAAACCTCCTAGCCATGAAAAATAATTTATTCAAATACAGCATTCTCTTTTTAATTATTTCCCTGTTTATACAAACCGCAAAGACACAGGAAGTCGTTAAAGAAAAGGCCTTTAAACATGGTATTGGTGCCGGAATAGGCTATACAACCGGTTACGGACTATCCTATAAATACAGTCCAAATTTATTGGCTGTTCAGGTTAATTTTGCACCCTACCATAACAATGAATTAGACCGGTATAGCGTAGGTGTTACCCTTATGTATACCCTTGTTAAAAACAATCTTTCCAGTTTATTCATATACCAAGGCAATCATTTTTATTATAATTCTGAAATGGTTACTATATATGAAACGGACCCAAACAAACCTTATAACCCTAACCCTCCCAAACAAAGAGTAACCGACCAATATTTTAACAACGGAGTTGGTTTTGGAGTTGATGTAACTATAGCTAAAAGAATAAGCTTTAACTTAATGGCGGGGTATGCCTTTTACAATAATTTCAAACAAATAAATTTAACGGGGGAAACCGCGTTACATTACAAATTTTAAGCTTTACAGCTTAATAAAAAACAAAATCAATAACCCGGTAAGTGTGAATAATGTAAAACATAATACTATTTATACAATGCTTGTTTAGCTAGATACTTTGAACTTTGTTATCAGGTTATTTATACTTCCTATTTAAAACAAAAAACCATGACTATAATTGAGGCTCTTAATTGGCGATACGCTACTAAACGCATGAATGGCGAAACCGTTCCAAAAGAGGATTTAGCCTGTATTTTAGAGGCTATACGGTTAGCTCCTTCCTCATTCGGATTACAGCCTTATTCAATTATTGTTATTGAAAATATGGAGCTGCTTAAAAAAGTGCAACCCATTGCCAATAGTCAACCACAAATAACCGAAGCTTCAGCTTTACTTGTATTTGCTGCCTGGGACAATGTAACCCAGGAAAGAATAAACGATTATATAACATTGGTAGCAACTACCAGAAATGTTACCGAAGATGATTTAAAGCCGGATAAAGAGGAGATGGAAGAGCTGCTTAAAAACACTGCTGAAGATAATTTTAAGTGGGCATCAAAACAAGCTTATATAGCGCTTGGAATGGGCTTAACTGCAGCAGCTCTAAACAAAATAGATACAACACCTATGGAGGGCTTTAAAAACGCAATGCTTGACGAGCTATTGCAACTTAAAGAAAGAGGTTTACGCAGCGCTGCTCTCATGGCCATTGGCTACCGCGATGAGGAGCATGACCTGCTTGTAAAATTACCTAAAGTACGTAGAGCTAAAGAAGATATTTTTATAACACTACAGGCCGAAATAGGCTTTACTGCTACCCATATCAACAGCATAAATAACAATATTTGAAACAACCATTAAAATTTTACGACCATGATAGAAACAGTTAATAACAATGATCCATTGATAAAAAAAACAATAGAAGAAACAGAAGTATCAATACCAAAAGTTGCTTTAATAGCAGGTTTTATCATATACCTATTGTTAACTTTATCTTTTCTGATAATGAAATACTTTCAGGTTATTCATTTTCCCGCCCTTCGCTTTGCCAATATTTTTATTTTAGTTATTGGCCTTATTTTCACTTTTATATATTACCGTAGCAAAACAAACATTTTAAACATTGCCTATTTAGAAGGCTTATGGCTGGGTATGTTAACTACCTTACTTAGTTGTGCTGCTTTCGGTATTTTTATATTTATCTATTTCCATTTTGTTGATAGCCCAGCACTACAAGAACTTGAAGGTAATACTATTATGATGGGTCACTCATTAACTGCTTCTGCAGCAGCATTGAGCAGTATAGTTGAAGGCTTGTGTATAGGAGGCATTACTTCCTTTATAATTATGCAGTATTATAAATCAGGATTTTACAAAACACGCCAGGAAAGGAACAACGATATCTCTAAATTTTAATATAAAATGAAAGAAACTCTGCCTTATTCACGCTCGCATTTTTTTGAAAAAAAGGTAAGCGGTTCTAATAAAGCTACAAATAACAATGGTACCATTATAATTATGTTTTGCATTGTTATTGTATGGCTGGTTGCTGTGCCCTTGCTCATTTTTCTGATCGAGGGTAAATAATTTTTTAACCCATAACCACCATTATTTGGTGGTTTTTTTATAAAACAATAAAATGAAACTAAACGATAAAAAAAATCCTTCATCATTACCGTCAAAAAACACCAAAAATTTTGAGCGTACGATAGGAGAAGAAGAAAAAAATGGAGAAGATCCATTTGTATACGCCCCCAAGGACGACATATATAACCAGTTTAAAAAAGAAAGCAATATTGATCCGGAAGACCCTTCTCATTTAAAACAAAGAGATGAAAAACCGGGTAAAGGAAATGAAAAAAGCTTTCATGAAGACATGTCGGGCAATGACTTAGATGTACCGGCCAGTGAACTTGATGACCAACAGGAAGAAATTGGTAGCGAAGACGAAGAGAATAATTATTATAGCCTTGGTGGTGATAATCACACCGATTTAGATGAGAACTAATTAATACCACAATCTATTATTCAATTCTTTCAGAGCATAACACTCTATACATAAAAACCTTAGCAAATTTGCTAAGGTTTTTTTTATGCTCATTTATGTGTAACTCATTTTAAGGTAAGCTTACAGCTTTATATTTATTTCAACTACACTTTCCCATTGACAATTATTAAATGAGCTAACACGCCACACCAAAACAGCATTTAAACGCTATGTATTACTTTAAAATATTGTTACTTTATAACTTACCTCTTATACAAACTAAAAACAGATGATGAGGTAAATAAAATCATCAGAAAATAATAACAACAAAAAGGCTCGTTCAATGAAGAACGAGCCCTGTTTGCCTAAAACTAATTAACTATAAAATTATATTTAACTACTTTACTACTTCTAAGAATTCCACTTTAAACTCTACGCGTCTGTTGCGTGTTCTTCCTTTTGCTGATTTGTTAGTGTCTACCGGCATTGTTTCACCATAGCCTGTTGCGGTTAAACGTAGTGGATCAACACCTTTAGTAATTAAATAGTTGGAAACTGAAGTGGCACGATCTTGTGAAAGAGTCATATTCATTGCATCGTCACCTACATCATCAGTATGGCCGCCTATCATTAATTTATAAGAAGGATTTTCTTTCATTACTTTAACAATAGCATCTAATATAGGGTATGAAACCGGTTTAATAACTGCTTTGCCTGTTTCAAACTGTATTCCTTGTAATGCTTTTTGGAATAATTGCGTTACTGCTCTAGAAACTTCAGGACAACCTTTGTTAGCAAATGTTCCAGGTAAAGTTATACATCTGTCAATATCATCAAATACACCATCGTTATCAGTATCAGGACAACCTGCGTGAGCCGGGCTACCTGCAACTGTAATACATTTATCAATACCATCATTTACACCATCATTATCAGTATCAGGGCATCCGTTAGTACTTGCAGGGCCTTTTGCATTCGGACACTGATCTTTTGAATCTTCAATACCATCATTATCAGCATCAGGGCAACCTTTTAACGAAACAGAACCTTTTACATCAGGACATGCATCTTCATCATCTTTTACACCATCACCATCAGTATCAGGACATCCTTCAAAGGCTAATGTACCTTTAACATTAGGACATTTATCTTTGCTGTCAATTATACCATCATTGTCTGTATCAGGACATCCGCCTAAGGCTAATATACCGGCTACGTCAGGGCACTGATCTTCTTTATCAGCCACACCATCTTTATCTGTATCAGGGCAACCTTTTGCGGTTCCTACTTCAGTAGGGCATAAATCTAAATAATCAGCCACACCATCTTTGTCTGAATCAACAGGACATCCGTCTCTGTCAACTTTAGCAGTTTTTGGAGTAGCCGGGCATTTGTCTTTTTTATCATTTACACCATCACCATCTTCGTCATATGCTTTTCCTAAATTAAAGTTTAAACCAATGGTGTGTAATAAGAATGCATCATTCATACTACTAACAGGTTGTAAATCGCGTTCATCACTGGTAACTAAATAACCATAAGTAGCTTGGTAATTGATACCTACTACACCACTTAGTCTTACGTTAAGTCCACCTCCCACCATTAGTGAAAAGTCTTTACCTTCTACAGTACCTGTACCTTGAAATCTTGACAAGCCTACACCCGTTAACAAATAAGGTTGAAAAATGCTGTTTTCTTCCAACATATACCCATTATTAAATTTATATTTTATATGTAAGTTTAAGTGCAACATATCAGCTCTGAAACCCGCTTGATTGGGTTCATAATAGCTCCAAGAACCGTAAGTTCCCATTCCACCTAAATCAAAAGAAGGAGTTAAATAACGCGTTAAGCTTAAACCGAGTGTATATGTCTTATCAATATTATCAATAGTTTTATTGTTAAAATATAAAAAGCGGTTGCCTAAATCGCCAGCATACTCGCTTGTACCACCCATAAGGCCTATATTCCATTTGCGCTCTTCTGTTTGTGCCATGGCACCAAACGCACTGAATAAAATCAGTGAAGAAATTAGTAAACGTTTCATATTGTTATAATTTTTTAAATTGTTGTTTTTTAATCATAACAAAGATATTTTTAAGTGTAGCTAGGGTGCTTACACATGTTTGAGTTAAAATTACATCATTCACACATTCTTTATCATCTACCCTGATGGCTTATAAATATATAATCATAAGTTAACCTTGACTTTAAAGCCGGTTTACGCTTTTCTGGTAACCCATAAATGAATAAAATAAACATTAAAGACTGGCACAATGAAATACCTATAGTTAAAATCTTACCAAGAATTAAATATCTTTGAGCATACGGTTTAGCTCTTAATCTCAGTAATAGCACTCCTTACTAAAAAAACAATTATTACACTTATAAAATATGAATAATATAAAAGTTCCTTTTTATGCCAAAGCAACCCTGATAATAATAGGTTTGTATGCTTTTATTAATGTACTTTATATAACACAGGATATTATTGTTCCTCTTCTTGGCTCCGCTATTATAGCCATTGTACTAAGCCCGCTGGTTGATTTTTTAGTAAAGAAAAAATTAAACACCATACTGAGCATTTCTATTGTTATTGCACTTACTTGTATAAGTGTTATTGGTTGTGTGTTATTATTATCATCACAAATAAGTGTGTTTACTGAATCTTTTCCGTTGTTAATAGATAAGTTTTATAATGCTTTAGATAACACCACAGCATGGGTTGCCAGCAACTTTAACATTAGCACTAAAAACATAAATAATTTTATAAAGGATACCAAAGTAGAAATACTGGGAAGTACCCGTTCGCTTATTGGGACAACAATAACCTCTATGGGAAGTATGTTGTTTACCTTATTATTAGTACCTGTTTATGTATTTATGATATTATACTATAAACCATTGCTACTTGAATTTATACGCAATATATTTGGCGAAAGTAACCAACATGAGGTAAACGAAATACTTACGGCAACCAAAAAAATTGTTCAACGGTATTTAATTGCACTTTTACTGGAAGCAGCAGTTATAGCCGTACTTAACAGCTTAGGCCTTTTAATTATAGGTATTGACTATGCTATTATTCTAGGTATAATCGGGGCTATTTTAAATGCTATTCCATATATAGGTGGTATAATAGCAACTGCCCTTCCTATTATGATAGCCATTGCTACTAAAGACTCTTTTAGTTATGCTCTTTATATACTTATTGCTTATCTTATTATTCAGTTTATAGATAACAATTACCTGCTTCCTAAACTGGTTGCATCGCGTGTTAAAATCAATGCGCTCATTTCTATTGTGGCAGTAATAATAGGTGGGCAACTGTGGGGTATTACGGGCATGTTTCTTTCTATACCACTTACCGCTATTATTAAAGTTATTTGCGATAACATACAATCATTAAAGCCTTGGGGGGCGCTATTAGGCGATGCTTTACCCATTACAACAACAGAACCAAAATTTGAGGAATCAAGCCATGAATTAGAATAAAAACCATTAAATTGCATCAAAGAAATATGACTGCACAAAACATATGGAGAATTTTAAAGTTAAAGTTAATTACACTTAAGTCAGTTTATAAATACTTTTAAAAACCATACTATTAAACATACACATTATTAATACATACTATTATGAAACAATTATTAAAAAAAAGCATTCTGTTTTTAAGTATTTTTCCTTTTGGTGCATTTGCCCAAGAAAAATTCGGAAATACACTTAATTTAGGTTTAGGCATTGGAGGAAGATACGGCTATTATGGCTATGCATCACGCTCATTGCCGGTATTGCATTTAAACTACGAGTTTGATGTAACCAAGAATTTTACATTAGCTCCTTTTATCAGTTTCTCATCGTTCACCAACGATTACTACTGGGGCAACAACAATAACCCATACCGATACTATACTTACCGCGAAACTATTATTCCTATTGGTGTAAAAGGCTCATACTATTTTGACGATTTGTTAAAGGCAAATAAAAAATGGGACTTTTATCTGGCCGGCTCATTAGGTTTTGCTATCATCAATCAATCATGGGATAATGGATACAATGGTGATAAAAATTATTATCATGGAGGAAGTTCACTATTCTTAGACTTACACATTGGTACAGAATATCATTTCAACAATAAGTTGGGTGCTTTCCTCGACTTATCAAGCGGAGTATCTACTCTAGGTTTAGCTATTCACACCAAATAAATTATAAGTAAGGGCATAGCCTTTCTATTTTATACACAGTAAACACCGGCCAAGGCTGGTAATTTGAAAACAAATTAATAAACAAAACAACATGAATTCAGGTAAAGTAATTTTAGGTGTGCTGGCTGGTGTTGCTGCTGGTGTTATTTTAGGCATATTATTTGCTCCGGATAAAGGCTCGGAAACCAGGAAAAAAATAGTGAAGAAGGGCGAAGACTCACTCGATGATTTAAAAGAAAAATTAAACGAGATAATGGACCAATTTGAAGCCCTTCAGGAAGACGAACCGATAGATATTTTTGAAAGCGAAAAGAGCTAGAAAAGATGTTAAGTAAGCAATGAGTAACACCTAAAACATAAAAATAACCTTTAACGTAACACGATAGCAATGGAAGAAAAAACATCTTTTATAGACCCACTATTTGAAAAAGTAGAAGCCTATGGGAAAAGTAGTTTTGAATTATTTAAACTAAAAACATTAGATAAAACAGCCTCAGTAGCCGCAATACTTATTGCACGTGCTGTTGTTATTCTTTTTTTTATATTGTTTTTACTTACTGCTAATATAGGCGTAGCTCTTTGGCTTGGCGATATACTCGGTAAATCGTATTACGGGTTTTTCTGTGTAGCCGGGTTTTATGCTTTGGTTATAATTATTTTATATGCTTTTATGGGTAAGTATATACAGCGCAAAGTTAACCAGGTTATTATTTCACAAATGCTTAATGACTGAACCAATGGCTAAAATAGATTCAATTGAACAATTAAAACAACGCATTGCGCTATTAACAATACAACAAGCCAATGATGAAAGATTATTAAAAGAGCAGTTTAAAACCTCCTTTGATGCATTAAAACCAGCCAATTTAATAAAAAACACTTTTCGTGAATTAAGCCAGGAGCCTGATTTTAAAGACGACTTATTAAGTGCAGCTATGGGTATAGCCTCAGGATATATTTCAAAAAAACTAGCGGTGGGTAATAGCCACAATCCTATTAAACAAGTATTAGGCATGCTTTTACAAGTAGCTATAACAAGTCTGGTTTCTAAAAATGCCGATGGCATTAAATCAACCATTATGCTTCTTATTAAAAAATTGACCAGTAAAAAAGAACCTTCTGAATAAAAATACAGTCATATCTTTTGTTATCAGTAATAAAAAATGGCTTGTTCCATTTTTACTATACTTCCTGTTTACCATTAACTCAATAGGTGTCAGTGCACAAACACCTAAAAAAGACACTGCTCACTTTTATAACAGACTAGAGAAAAGAGCAGATAAACACAAGCTAACAAGTTGGATATACGATGTGGTTTTTGAAGACATGAACACCAACGACTCCATTGTTCCTACTGAATTTAAAAAGAAAAAAACTGTCAACCCTTTTCTTAAGTACAAAGGGAAAATCATCAGGAAAATAGATATTATAGTACTTGATCCTTTTGGTTATTCCGTAAACGATTTTTATGGGAAAAATCCCGATTACATAGAAAAACTGGGGAATAAATACCACATTACAACCAAGGAACAGATAGTAAGAAATTTATTATTGTTTAGACCCAACAAACCGGTTGATGTATTGGAGTTAAGTGAATCAGAAAGGTTATTGCGTTTGTCGCCTTATACCTTCGATGCCAGGATTTATATTCAAAAAACATTAGCCAAAAGCAGTGATAGTATTGATATTTTAGTAATAACACAAGACAGGTGGACCGCCACTGCTACCAGCACTTTTGATTTAAGTGCTCCTGATATTATTTTAACTGATAAAAATATACTTGGTTTTGGCCATCAATATGAACAAGGTTTAGCCTGGAATTTTAACGACCAGATGATTACCACATCAGGTCGTTACTCTATTTTCAATATCAAAAAAACATTTATCAGTACAGCCATTTTCTATGCAACTACCAAAGACCATAATCAGGTTGGTGTTAGCGTTGAACGGCTCTTTTTCTCGCCCTTAACCAAATGGGCCGGAGGTTTAAGCCTTATAAAAAACAATACTGTTTATAAGCAATTTTATTATGAGCCCGATATTACCAATACATATACTTTAAACTATAATACACTCGATTTTTGGGCAGCCAAAAGTTTTCCTTTGGTACAAAATAAAGATGCAGCCATTGACAAAAGAAGCAGCAACTATATAGTAGGTGCACGCTATTTTAAAACGGAGTATTTTGAAAGGCCTTTGTTTACCATTGATACCGACCAGGTAAACAGGGACCAATCCTTATACTTAGCCAATTTTGGATTCTCGCAAAGAAAGTATTACCGCGACAGGTACCTTTTCAGGTATGGTGCCAATGAAGATATTCCGCAAGGAAATGTTTTTGAAATAGTAGTGGGCGCCCTGCAGAAGGAAAGAGCAGACCTCCGGTATTACTCCGGTATAAAATACGGAACAGGTAAACATATTTACGACTTTGGTTACATTTCATTTGGTGCCGGTTATGGCACTTTCTATAATGCGAATTATATTGGTACAGGAGTCGTCAATATAGAGTCGTTTTACTTTACTGATTTAATTAAAAAAAATAGGTGGTACTTCCGGCAGTTTGCACGCTTTAAACTTATAGAAGGCATTGACCGCGAAAACTATGAAAGTTTAAATATAAATGGCTCGCAGATGTATGGCTTTTCAAGCGACCGATTAAATGCCAAGAGCAAAATGATAATTAATCTGGAGTTTGTAATGTATGCACCTTACAAATTCATAGGCTTTCAGTTTGCTCCTGTTCTGTTTTATGGTTTTGCAGGCCTAGGCGATAATTTCGGCAGTATGTTTAGCAATACATTTTACCAGGCTTTTGCCTTGGGTGTATTAATTCGAAACGAATATTTAGTGAGTAATACTTTCGAAATTTCTATTGGTCTTTACCCATATATGCCGGGCAACGCTGACTATACTTTAAAAGGTAACCCCATTGGCAGTTACAATATAAAAGCCAATGATTACTTTATTACCAAACCCGATTTGGTTTCTTATAAATAAGCAATCTTAATAAATAACTCTGTTATGAAAAAACATATTGATTTAGATAAAATGTCAACGCTACCTGATAAAAAAATAAACAAAGCGGAGGCAGACATTGAAATGGTTAAGCTCACTGAACAGCTCACCGATATACAAGATAAGTTATATGCGCAAAACAAATATGCCGTATTGATTGTGTTACAAGGTATGGATACTGCCGGAAAAGACAGTGCTGTTAAACATGTTTTTTCAGGTGTAAATCCGGCAGGGTGCAATGTAAAATCATTTAAAGCACCTACTGAGGAAGAAAGTGCTCATCACTTTTTATGGCGCATCAGTAAAGAATGCCCACCCAAAGGAATGATAAAAATATTTAATCGTTCGCATTACGAAGATGTTTTGGTACCAATGGTTAACAAATTACTAAGCAAAAAAGAATTAGAAGACCGTTGCCACGAAATAAATACATTTGAAAAAGGCTTGGTAAAAAACAATACCATTATCATCAAGTTCTTTCTTCACATTTCGCACGAGGAACAAGAGGAACGACTGGCAGAAAGAAAAACCAATCCACGTAAGCAATGGAAGTACCAGAAAGGTGATGTGAAGGACATAGCTATGCATAAGCACTTTAAAAATGCTTATGAGTTTATTTTTGAAAACTGCGATAATGCAGTAAACTGGCATGTTATACCGGCCGATAAAAAATGGTATAAGAACTATGCTATTTTACAACAGATAGTAAAAACACTATCGCTTTACGATATTGACTACCCCAAAATAAAAAAGTAAAAACAAAACTTATGTAACAGTAAACAAAAAAGAAATTGATTACTTTACACCAGAAATAATTTAACTATTATATCTTTAACAGATTATATAAAGTTAAATTATAATAAATATCAATCCGCACTTAAACCCAATAAAATAATGAAACCACAAATAGGCATTGCAGAAAAAGACTTAAAGATAAGCATTGATATGCTTTCAACCATTTTAGCTGATGAAATGATTCTATATGTAAAAACAAGAAAATTTCATTGGAATGTATCAGGTGAAAGTTTTATGGAATTACACCAGTTATTCCAACGCCAGTATGAGTCGTTAGAACAGCTCATTGACTCCATTGCTGAACGCATAAGCAAACTGGGAGGTAAAACCATTGGCACCATGAATGAGTTTAGTAAATTAACCAGACTAAAAGAGTCGCCCAATAAATACCCTTCACAAAAAGAAATGTTAAAAGAACTATTGGCTGATTACGAAAAACTGATAGTTGAAATACGTAAGGATATAGACAAAAGCAAAGACAAAGATGTTGTTACCATTGATTTTTTAACCGGAGTTATGGAGCAACACGAAACCACTGCCTGGGTGCTTAGACGTTACTTAAACTAAACGTATATCCATGAATAATACAACAACAGAGCCGGCAACAAAAGCTGCCGGCACAAAAAAAAGACTGGGTGCAAAAACGGTGCAAGCCGTTATAAACAATAATTTTATCCAGACCTTTTTTATTGATATGGCTACGTTTTTTATGTTTATGGGTCGTTTCTTTAAAGAAATGGTTCAACCACCATACGAGATAAATGAAATAGCTAAACAATCCTATTTAATTGGATACAAATCGCTTTCACTGGTGGGCACTACCGGCTTTATTATGGGCTTGGTTTTAACCATTCAATCGCGGCCAACCTTAGCCGAGTTTGGTGCTGAATCATGGCTTCCGGCTATGATATCAGTTTCTATAGTACGTGAAATAGGCCCTGTTATTACCGCTTTAATTTGTGCCGGTAAAGTGGGTTCAAGCATTGGTGCTGAATTAGCCTCTATGCGTGTAACCGAACAAATTGATGCCATGGAAGTTTCAGGTATCAACCCTTTTAAATACGTTATTGTAACACGTGTATTGGCTACTACTTTAATGCTTCCTATCTTAACCATTTTTAACGATGTAATTTCTATGCTGGGTTCATTTGCCGGTGTAAACATAAAAGGCAGTGTAAGCTTTTACTTATACTTTGCACAAGCCTTTGCACAACTGAGCTTTACCGATGTTTTTCCTTCGTTAATTAAAACCATTTTCTTTGGTTTAAGCATTGGTTTAATAGCTTGCTATAAAGGTTACAATGCCAACAAAGGAACCGAAGGTGTTGGACTGGCCGCTAACTCGTCAGTAGTGCTTACTTCGTTAATGGTTTTTGTTATAGATATAGTAGCTGTTCAAATTACCAGCCTTTTTATAAACTAACTATGAAAGCTGAAAAGAAAGAAACAAACGCTGGTGAAACTGTTGTACAAATAGAGCATTTAAAAAAATCGTTTGGTACCAACCATGTATTGGTTGATATTAATTTAAACATTAAGAAAGGTGAAAACGTAGTTGTATTAGGTAAATCAGGTAGCGGAAAATCAGTATTGATTAAATGTCTGGTAGGGCTTATAGAGCCTGATGATGGTAAGCTGATCGTATTTGATAAAAATATGATGGAGCTTGATAACAAGGAATTAAATGCCATGCGGAAAAAAATTGGCTTCCTGTTTCAAAGTGGCGCATTATACGATTCTATGTCAGTGCGTGAGAATTTAGCTTTTCCTTTACGCGATGCAAAAGATTTAAGCAAAGAAGATATAACCAAATTAATAGAAGAAGCCTTGGCCAATGTAGGCCTTTCTGAATCTATTGATAAATCGCCTGCTGAGCTATCAGGCGGTATGCGTAAACGTCTGGGTTTGGCGCGCACACTCATTCTTAAACCCGACATCATGTTATACGATGAGCCAACTACAGGACTTGACCCTATTACCTCCAAAGAAATAAGCGAGCTAATAATAAAAGTACAAAAGCAAAACAATACCTCTTCTATAATTATAACACACGATATGCCTTGTGCTAAAATAACAGCCAACCGTATAGTAGTTTTTAAAGAAGGGGAAATAGCCGCAGAAGGCACCTATGAAGAGCTCGAAAAATCAGAAGATGAATGGATACGTTCTTTCTTTGAATAAAAAAAATACTATTAAAATATAACCTTTAAAATATACAAACCGTGCAAAAACAATCCGTTAATAAGATAAAATTAGGAATATTCATTACCATCGGTATAGTATTATTCCTTGTGGGTATTTACTTTATAGGTGAAACCAAAAAAATATTTAGTTCTACCTTTAGAATAAGTGCTAGGTTTAAAGATGTAAACGGACTACAGGTAGGCAATAACGTGCGTTTTGCAGGTATCAATGTAGGTACTATTGAAAACATTGAAATTATAACCGACTCTACCGTACAGGTAGATATGATTGTAGATACAAAAACACAAAAGTTTATAAAAAAAGATGCCAAAGCCATTATAGGTTCTGATGGATTAATGGGCAATAAAATAATGAACATATCAGCAGGAACAACCGGTAAGCCTTTAATTGAAAACAATGATATTATAGGTACAACTATTCCTGTAAGTATGGATGATTTATTGGCGAAACTTAAAACCACCAGCGATAATGCAGCACTTATTACCAGTGATTTGGCTGCTGTTATAGGCAATATACGTTCAGGTAAAGGAACCATTGGTAAGCTGTTTATGGATACTGTATTTGCTGAAAACCTAGATAAAACTATTGTAAACGTAAAACAAGGAACCAAAGGCTTTAAGCAAAATATGGATGCTGCTAAAAACAGTTTCTTACTACGCGGGTTCTTTAAGAAAAAAGAAAAACAGGAAAAGGAAACAGAGAAACCGGAAACAGAAAAGAAAAAATAAAACCTGTTTTGGTTTTTTAAACTTGATGAAGGCATAACATACGTAGCCGATAGGTTTATTGTTTAATAAATTATTTCTGCTACGTTTGTGTTTACCCTAAAACAATCAAAATTTATGAAACCTATGAAGCACATTTTATTGACCCTATCCTTATTTTTTACTACTACACTTTTGCTGGCCTGGGGACCTAACGGGCACCGCATTGTAGCACAAGTTTGTACCGATAACTTAAGCAAAAACGCCCGGGCAGAAATTAAGAAAATACTCGGTAACGACTACCTGACTCAAATAGCTACCTGGCCCGATTTTATCCGTTCGGAAAAACAATGGGATTTTACCAAATCATGGCATTACATAAGTGTTGATTCAGGCAGAACAGTACAACAGGTACTTGACTCTACTGAAAAAATAGCCGGTGTAGACAATGTAATTGAAGCCATTGATTTAATGAAACGCATTTTAAAAAACGATGCTGCAGCTACCAAATACTTACAAGACTTAGTTGATAAAAACCAAGCATCGCTGTTATCAAACTCCATTAAAGCTACAGCATTGGCTTTCTTGGTTCACTTTATTGGCGACATTCACCAACCTATGCACGTAGGTAAAACCAGCGACTTAGGCGGCAATACCATCAGTGTTTTATTCTTTTCCGACAAAACCAATTTACATTCCGTTTGGGATGGAGGCATTATTGAACAACAACAACTAAGCTTTAGCGAGTTTGCTGCCTTTGTAAACAAAGATCAGATGCCCAATAAAAAGATTTGCGAGAAAGACCCGGTTACCTTATGGGCAACAGAATCAATATTGGTGCGCAATAAAATTTATACAGCCCTGTATGCTGCCAGTATTGACAAGAAAACCGAACTACCTGTATTATCCTACCAATACATACATGATTTTATAAGCCCTGTTGAACAACGCTTAGGAGCCGCAGGTTTCCGCGCAGCTTATGTAATGAATGAACTCTTTAAATAATACCGCTGCTATCAATCTGCTTAAATTAAAATACTGCTGCTTTATTGTATGGCTTATAAGCTCATTTAATAGTGCAGCGCAGCAACAAAGCATTAGCATACAAAGTAAATTATTGTATGCTAAACAAGTTTTAAAGCTAAACCAATGGCTTTATAATAGCCCGCATACTGATAGCATCATGCTTACCAATGTGCAGTTTTATTTATCAAAAATAGAACTGTTGAACAATGGTAAAATAGTATGGCAAGAACCCAACAGCTACCATTTACTATCGGCTGACGATTCTAACTCATTACGTATACAACTTTCAACTCCTGCTAACATACCCTTTACCAGTATCCGCTTTCATATTGGTATAGACAGTGTCACCAATTATGCCGGAGCACAAGGAGGCGATTTGGATCCCACAAAAGGTATGTACTGGACCTGGCAAAACGGATACATCAATTGTAAGCTGGAAGGTAAAAGCACGCAATGCAATACCCGATACAATGAATTTACTTTTCATATAGGCGGTTACCTGTTTCCGGACAATGCATTGCAAACAGTTAATATTCCTTGTAACAACACAAACACTGTTGATTTAAATATTGATATAACAAAATGGTTTGATGGTATTGATTTAAGCAAACAAAACCATGTGATGTCACCCGGCCAGGAAGCTGTTCTGCTGGCAAACAAACTAGTTACCTTATTCAGCATTCCACAAAAATGAAAAATAAAGTATTTATTTTTATTGGTTTATGCCTGTTTCTGTTTGCCTTTACTGCTAAGGAAAAAGCATTGTTTGAAATACCTAAAAGCTGGCCGAAGCCCTATTATAATTTTGCTAAAAATAAACTGACAGCCGAAAAAATTCTATTAGGCCGTGTACTTTTTTACGACCCGATTTTATCGCGTAACAATACCGTTTCGTGCGCTAACTGCCACTCGCCATATAATGCCTTTACGCATGTAGACCATGCACTAAGCCATGGCATAGATGACAGGATTGGTACCCGCAACAGTCCCGCTTTAATGAACTTAGCCTGGCACCCATCATTTATGTGGGATGGTGCTATTAACCATTTAGATATGCAGGCACTGGCACCCATTAGCAGCCATACCGAAATGGATGAAAACTTTGTCAAAGCTGTCAATAAATTACAACAACAAAGCAAATACAAAACGCTTTTTTATAACGCCTTTGCCGATAGTATGGTTACCGGTGAAAGGACTTTAAAAGCCCTTTCACAGTTTATGCTTACCCTTGTATGTGCCAATACTAAATACGATAAAGTAATGCGCAAAGAAGACAGCTTTACTGTTCAGGAAAACAATGGCTATGTGCTGTTTAAACAACATTGCGCTGCCTGCCATACCGAACCGCTGTTTACCAATTTACAATTTGAAAATAACGGACTGCCCATTGATACTACTTTAAATGATTTAGGCCGCATGCGAATAAGTAAACTAACAAAAGATTCGTGCAAGTTTAAAGTACCTACCTTGCGCAATATTGAGTTTTCGTTCCCCTACATGCACGATGGTAGGTTTAAACGCTTACAGGAAGTATTAAACCACTACACACAAGGTATTCATCAAACGAGGACATTGGCTAAACCATTACAAAAACCTATACTGTTAAACACCAATCAAAAGGTTGATTTAATTGCATTCCTGCTTACTTTAAGCGATAAAAGTTTTTTATTCAATCCGGCATTTGCTTACCCTAAAGAGGCACTGAATAAGTAAGCAACAAAAGTTTAGTAATCCGAATATTATTAAAAATTTATAACAAGTATTCATTGTATAAAAAGTATTTTCGTAAAAGAAAAAAAACCTATGAAAAAAACTTTTACTGCACTTTCCCTTTTGTTAATTGGTAGCATGCTACAAGCACAAACCAATCCGGCTATTTTAAACTGGCTGCAAAACAATACCACTACAGGCCGTCATTATGTGGCTGGTAACTCCACTCCTATTTCAGATGCTGCGTTGGCTAACTGTCAAAGTATAAAATACTCCGCTACTTCAGTGTATGTAGCTACCAATGGTATCCCCACTTATATTACAGGCCCTTTCTTAGACAATAATCCATCACTGGCTACTGCACAAAATGCTATTTTTAAACTGCCGTTAACGCCTGTTCAAAACACAGGTACGCCAACGGCTACAACCGGTGGTAATATTGGTTTATTTATTAATGGTGTTGCTTTGTTCGATTATAGGGATGGCGTTTCGTGGAGCAATGCAAGCCAGGCGCTTAAAGGTGGCCCTTTGGGCGGAATGGGTGACGGTGTTTGGAACAGAGATGCCATTGTAGCGGAACGTGCCGGCTTTGATTGTGCCAAAGCACATCCTGCTATGGGTAATTACCATCACCACCAAAACCCAAGTGCTTTTAGCTTAGATTTAAAAGTTATTTCAACGGTTTGTAACTTATATGCAGCTGATGGTTTGTATGCCATCGACTCTACCAAACATTCTCCTTTAATAGGTTTTGCCTACGATGGTTTTCCTATTTATGGTGCTTATGCATATAAAAATGTAGACGGAACGGGTGGCATTGTAAGAATGAAAGCAAGCTATAGCTTAAGAAATATTACGACAAGAACTACTTATTCAAACGGAACAACTGTAACCGCAGGACCTGATGTAAATACAACCTATCCGCTTGGATTATTCAGGGAAGATTACCTATACAATGCGACCAGTGCCACAACACCTGATTATTTAGATGAACACAATGGCCGTTTTTGTGTAACACCCGAATACCCCAATGGTATTTACTGCTATTTTGCTACGGTTGATGAGAATTGGAATTCTGCTTATCCATACGTAGTGGGACCTACTTTTTATGGGGTAAAAGCGGCCGCAAAAGTGACAAGCATTACTGAAACAGTTACTACTTATACACCAAGCAGTACCTCCGTTAAAAATATAATTGATGCGTCAAAAATAAATGTATATCCAAACCCGGCAAGCGATGCAGTAGCTATTCAGCTAAACCATTTAACTACCAATAATATTACAGTTGAGTTATATGACTTAGCAGGAAAATTATTACAAACAAATACTTTATACCAAGGCAGCACCATTGTACATTTTGATACACGTACGCTTTACGAAGGACAATACATCATCAAAATTATAGATGGCAATAAGGTTGTAAACAAAAAAATAATACTTACTAAATAAACTTGCAACATAGGCTCCGGGTTTTGCTCGGGGCTTATGTAGTTTTAATTGGTTTGTATTTCTTACGCTTTTCTATTTTTATAGCCCCCAACACAGTAGAAAACCTTAAACAGTCCTGTTTATTTTTTGCGTATATAATGCGATACGAAAGCATTTTTCCAATCTATCCAAAGGTTGTTTTCATCTATCCTGGTAATCTTATGAACATCAGAAAACTTACGTATTGATTCTATCGTGGTAATAATCTCTTTATTCTCCGCTCTACAATAAAAACTAGAAGAATTATCTTGGCTGGTCCACGTTATTGGATTAGTAACTTCTGTTAAAATTTGTTTGCCCACAGAGTCTTTTGGTGAGGTTC
The DNA here is from genome assembly GCA_040388375.1 of Bacteroidota bacterium. Taxonomy (NCBI): domain Bacteria; kingdom Pseudomonadati; phylum Bacteroidota; species Bacteroidota bacterium. The sequence goes on from JAZKBU010000004.1 coordinate 190,240, forward strand.
CTTCATTAAAACTAAAATCAACATAACCAATGGAGCTATTATACCTGTCAAAACCACAATTATCAATACATTTCGTAAATCGAATCAATGGAACCTGACTATAAAACCAACTAAAAAAAGTATCATTGGGTGTATTGTCATAAGCTCTATACACCTCAATCCATTCCCCGTTTAAATCAGGTACATTTCTTTGTGGCTCCGCTTCGTCATTATTGGTTTGTGTGCAAGCAGTAAACCCGAAAAATATAATTAGTATGTATACACTTTTCATGTTGCTTAAAATTTAAGTGTTATGCCTGCATTTAGCCTGCTGATTTTATTGGTACTCGCTTCTGCTGTAACACCAAAGTTTTCTGAAAAATAATACCGGCCACCTAAAGTTAAGGGTAAACCAATATATAGTTTTGTTGCATCATAAGCCGCTGCTGTATTTGCATAATTATCCGGATCTGCTTCATACGACCATGCTACCATGTGAAGTCCTGCTCCCGCATAAACATCTATTTTATCGCTGCTATTTCCTAAAAAATGAACAAGTACCCGACTGCCTACCCCATAACCATCTCCGTTCCAGTTAATCTTCTCGCCTGAACCGTTTCCTTTGGTCACCTCTAACTTTGAATTGTTGTATGAAAAGGTACCACCTATACTCATCCAGCTCATAATAGCATAATCCCAAGTAAACATGATAGAGGGTGTATTGGTTCCTGAAACCTTGGTTGGCAATTGATAATTAAAATCCTCGGTCATATAATCACTACCGTAACTCAATCCTATTTGACAAGAAATAGCACTTTCTGCATGCTCATTCTGAGCAAAAGTATTTACTGCGTTTATTGCTAATAAACATACTATATAAAATATCTTTTTCATTGCTGATTACTTTTTTGCTTTTTAATGAATCAATAATTTTTGAGTAGAAACAACGCCATCCGCTATTACCTGCACCATATAAATACCTTTTGTTAATTCACCCAATGTTATATTCATTTCACTGGTATTTACAGACTCCCTTCTTATCATTTCTTTTCCTAATTTATCGGTAATTATTACCTTCATTTCATGAGCTTGTTCGCTTAGTTTTATGGTTGTTTCCAAGTTAGCCGGATTGGGGAAAATACTGGCTTTAACAGCTTCATTTATACTTGGGGTGTTTGTACCACCACCACTTGTATTATTATACCTTAGCACCACATAATTGCAACTACCAGTGCATTTGTTTCCCGCTACAATTATTTTACCATTGCTTTGTACAGCCATTGCCTCAGCCCTGTCACCATCGGCTGTAGTTACGGAAGTAGTGGTAAAGCCATTTGTACCAAAAGTATTGTCAAGTGACCCATTGCTATTTAACCGGGCAATAAAAAAATCGGTTGCAGAACTGTTTACGTATGTTGAACCTGAAACAATAATTTTTCCATTGCTTAGTGTTTTTATAGCCATCGCATAATCATTATTAGCGCCTATATTTATACTTGCTTTTCCTGCTGTTCCAAAGTCTGTATCTAAACTGCCATTGGTTTGAAGGCGCAATAATTTTAATTCAGAAGTAGTACCTGAGCCATAACTCATAACTACTTTGCCATCTGCCTGAACAGCAACAAGACATACATTTCCGCCAAAAATTGTCTCACTAATAACTAATTTACCTGTCGTATTAAAAGCTACATCAAAACTGCCATCAGCATTTAATTTTCCAATAGCGGGTTGGTTACTTGAATAACCACTGATAATAAATTTACCATCAGCCAGTATTTTTATATCGCTTAAAGTATTGAGCGATACGGGTGCAAAAGAAACACCAAGCAGTTTGCCATCTGTATCAAAGGTATTATCTAAACTGCCATCTGTATTGTATCTGGCTACTACATTGGCATTAAACATATCTGTTCCTCCTGAACCAATAATTACTATTTTTCCATCTGCCTGAATAACCACTTTACTGGCCACATCATTTGATGTGCCCTGAATATTGGTTGTTACTTTTCCATTTGTTCCAAAAGTATTATCAAGACTACCATTGGTGTTTAAGCGAATCAAAGCAATGTCGGTATGGTTGCTTATAATAGCCGAGCCAACTACTATCATTTTTCCATCTGCTTGTATAGCCATATCCAATGCATTGTCTGTTTTGGTACTAAAGTCAACAACTACAACTCCATCGGTGCCAAAAGTATTATCTAATTTTCCATCGCTATTAAGGCGCACTATACAAAAATCGGTGCCACTGGCATCGCTCTTGGAGCCCGCTGTTACAATTTTTCCATCGGTTTGTATACTTACACCCTTAGCAGCGTAATTTCCTTCAGCCAATGCAATGCCATTGGTTCCAAAAGTTTGGTCTAATAAGCCATCCTGGCTAAAGCTTAAAAAAGGCAATAATGTTCCAATAATCAGTAATAGTTTTTTCATGATGATTTTGTTTGATTTGTACGGAACAAAAATCTAACCTTATTAAAATTTGGTAAATACAGCATATGCTGTATTTTTATAGCAGCCAATGAAAAAAGTACTCGTCATTATTATTTCATTATTCAACCAGATATTGTTTGCGCAATTACAGCGCAACTATACCACCTATAATGTAGACAATGGTTTGGCTCAAAATACGGTATGGGATGCTACCCATGATTATAAAGGTTTTTTATGGATTGGAACTGCCGATGGACTGAACCGTTTTGATGGATATAAAATGCACCATTACCGCCATGAAACAAATGATAGCAATTCTATTTATGGTACTACCGGGTTTAATTTTTACGAAGACTCTTTAAACAATTTATGGGTTGGGCACGACAGGGGTTTAAGCATTTATAACCGGGTGAATAATACCTTCAATAACATTTTTAAAAACCCAAATGGAATAAGCATTATGGGGATAGATAATGATGGAATACTATGGGCAGTATCTGCTGCCAAATACATTTACGGATTTGACCTAAAAACCTTTCAATTAAAACATACCGTTTTTGCAAACCAATACTGGCATAATTCATACGGGGCTCTTATTGCAAGCGTAAAAATAGGGTCTTCCTTTTTTATTGGTTTTTCAAGAAATACTATCCTTCAATTTAAACCTCATTCTTTATCATTCCAACTCTATTCAACCCCTTTTCCAATCAATTCTACCATTCATTCATTAAGCGAAAATATGTTTTGCTCATTTTTAGGTAATAAGGCCGCTATTTTTACTGTTGTAAATGACTCTGCAATAATAAGCGTAAAGGAATATGCGAATGCAGATACGGCCTATTACCGTTTTAGTGGAGGTATTGTTTATAATCATAAATTATACGTTGGAGGCCAAGCAGGATTATTTGTATTTGATGCAAAAACCTTAAACTATGAGGAACACATTAGCTCTTTTGAATACAAACAAAATGACGCCTATCCTTATGTTCAAACAGTAAAAAAAGATGACAATGGCAATTTATATATATGCAGCAATGGAGGAGGGCTACATATTTATTCACCCTACAAAAACAAGTTTAAACATTATACAAACAACTCTCCCAAGAAAAGCTTATTCAAATCAATTACTACTACCAACGATGGGAAAATATTTGCGGGTTGTCATGCTGAAGGTTTTACTATTTTTGATTCCAATGGCTATTATGAAACATTTAAGCCTGAAGTAATGGCTCCTAATGCCACCGTTCACGGTCTGTATAAATTGTCAGAAAATGAGTTGCTACTTACGCATTTCAACAGTATTTATAAATACAATATTAAAACAAGGAGTTATAAAAGTATACCTTTTGATAAGGAGTTTTACGCTATTAACTACCCTTACTTCCAAAAAGTAGGCAATCAACTTTGGCTAAACAGAAATAACAGTGATGATGCGGCTATTTTCAATGTATTTACCGACAAAAAAATACTTAGTATTCAAAATAATAATATTAACTGCCATATTAAGTTAAATCAAAACAGTGTTTTATTGGGTACCACAAAGGGATTGCTTTTGTATAATTTAAATACAAAAAAAACTAGCCCTACAAAAGTGCGGGATTTTGTTAAGTCAATACTGATTACTACCAACAATAAAATATACGTTAGCACGATTGTTGGTTTGTATGTGTTAAACATAAATGGAGCAATTGAAGCCCATTACTCCTCCAACAATGGACTAAAAAACAATTTCATTTATGGTGCACTGGAGGATAATAATGGTAAAATTTGGTTTAGTCATAACCGAGGTATAAGCGTATTCAATCCTCAAACTGCTGCTTTTAAACATTATGGTGTAAACGATGGTTTGCAAAGCAACGAGTTTAATACAGGCGCCTATTATAAAGATGAAAAGGGGTTACTTTATTTTGGAGGTGTAAACGGAATAAATGTAATTGATCCAACCATTTTAACTGAAAACAAAAAAGTCCCTCAAATTGCCATCAATGAAATATTGTTAGGTGATATGCCTTATAAAAGTGATACGGCCTATAATGAAATTAATATTCTTACCCTTTCTTACTTAGAAAATACTTTGTCGTTTGATTTTTCTGCTTTGGAATTTAGCCAACCCGAAGACAATACTTACCAATATAAAATGGAAGGTATAGATGAAAAGTGGATTGAAAGTGGCACCAGACATTTTGCCCGTTATGCCAATTTACCTCCCGGCAATTATATATTTAAAATACTGGCTTCCAATGGCGATGGGCACTGGAACCCACAAGCCCGTGAATTGTTTATCAATATTATTCCTCCGTTTTGGCAACGAACATGGTTTTATGCACTGCTGTTTTTATTAAGTATTGCAGGTATTGGAAGCATTATACTGGTTTACATAAACCGCCAAAAAATTAAGTTAAAACGTGAGTTAGAAGTACAACATAAACTGGAACAAGAGCGCTCACGTATTTCGCGCGATTTGCACGACAATGTAGGAGCACAACTTAGTTACCTTATTACCAATGTAGAGTGGATGTTACAACACCCCGACAGAATAAACAAAGAAGAGGAGCAGCTTCGCTTACAATCATTGAGCGAAGCCGGACGTAACGCTATTCTTACCTTGCGGCAAACTATTTGGGCCATTAGCCATACTGAATTAACGGTAGAAGATTTTGCCGACAGGTTTAAGCAATTTGCATTGAAAATGATTGAATTTAATACTGGCGTACAAGTACATTTTCAAGAGCATTTTATGCATACCAAAACACTATCGCCTGCGGTAGCACTAAATATGTTTCGTATTTGCCAGGAGGCATTTAACAATTGTTTAAAACATGCCCGGTGCACCGTGATTAATATTCAATTTGATAGTAACAGCGATTTTGTATTTACTTTTACCATTAACGATAATGGAGTTGGTTTTAATTGGGATGAGGCTAACCAAAAAGGACATTACGGCCTTATTAATATGCAGGCTCGGGCAAAGGAAACGGAGGCTGAACTTATTATTAAGGCTGAAAAAGGAAAAGGAACTACCCTTATTTTACAACTAAAATAGTGCATTTGCTGTATTGATGAATTACAACCATATGGAGACTTTTGATAGCAAAAAAAATAAAATCATGCACATTGCTATTGTTGATGATAAACAACCCAATAGGGTATCGTTACAAGAAAAACTAAGTTTTCTGAAAGACATAAACGTTGTTTTTTTAGCCGCTAATGGCGAAGACTTTTTAAACCAGATAAAAGCACAAAAACAAACCATTGATGTAGTGTTAATGGATATAGACATGCCCCTCATGAACGGCATAGAAGCCGTAAATATTGCTACCGGCTTATACCCTGATACCAAGTTTTTGATGCTCACTGTTTTTGATGATGATGACAAAATATTTGAAGCCATTAAAGCCGGAGCCATTGGCTATTTGCTAAAAGATGAAAACGTAGATAAAATAATAGATGCCCTTTGGCAAATTGTTGAATATGGAGGTTCGCCCATGAGCCCGCGTATAGCCCGTAAAGCATTACAGTTGTTAATGGGTGCCAAAATAGAAAAGAAACAAGTAGAAGAAACTGTTTTATCACCACGCGAAATGGATATATTAAAGGGTTTGGTAGATGGTTTGGATTATAAAAGTGTGGCAGAAAAACTATTTATCAGTCCGCATACCGTTAGAACACATATTACCAAAATATACCAAAAGCTGCATGTAAACAGTAAAATACAAGCTGTTAACTTAGCCGTTAAAAACAGGTGGTTTTAACAGGTAAATTGCTTTCGGAATAATTCTTAGGTTAGCATAGCAATAATACTTACCTTTCGCCCTTTATTTTTTACATTATCAATAACATGGCAATAGAAGCAAACAAAGTAGTAACGCTTAGTTACAAGCTATCAGACAATAAAACAGGAGTACAAATTGAAGAAACTTCTGCTGATAATCCAATGGTATTTTTATTTGGTTCGGGCGGACTTATTCCTGAGTTTGAAATAAATATACAAGGTAAAAACGTAGGCGATACGTTTGAGTTCTCCATCGATGCTGAAAATGCTTATGGAAATCACCAGCCACAAGAAATTGGTAAAATTCCTGTTGATTCATTTTTTAATGAAGACGGTAAACTGGAAGAAGAATACGTGTACGTGGGTGCTTTGGTACCTATGACGGACCAGGACGGAAACCAATTACAAGGTGTAGTTGTAGACATTACTGACGAATACGTTGAAATGGATTTTAACCACCCGTTAGCCGGTATTGATTTAAAGTTTGAAGGCAAAATATTGAATATACGCGAAGCCACACAAGAAGAATTAAGCCATGGCCATGCACATGGAGCAGACGGACACCACGACCACTAATTAGGTTATTATAAATACTGAAAAAAAGAGGCAGGTTGAAAAATTCAACCTGCCTCTTTTTATATTGTGACATTAGTTTTGGGGAGCTCCATTGGCTATCCAAATCATTATTTTTCTAATATTACAATCGCTCATTTTTTGTGTTTGATCCAATGGCATAGGTACTGCACCCGGGCTATGGTTAATGGCTTTTGCCACATGTCCGTTGTCAACTTCAGCTTTTAAAACGGTATAATCCTCCAAATTATATCCGCTGCCTTTGGTAGTATAAACACTGCTACCATGACAGCGTGAACAATTTTCAGTCAATACATTTTTAATGGTAATACTATAGGTAACCATTGCGGTATCGCACATTAAACTATCATTAGGCAATGGTTTTTCAATCACTACATTCTTCATTGCATCGTGTTTGCAGGCAAATAACAACATTGTTAATATTATCAGTAAAAAAACTTTCATGCTATAGGTACGTATAAATTGTGTTTATGGTTTTAATGCTTTGACTTTCTTCCTACAACAGCTTCTTTTTTAAATGTAAAAATCCAAACTTGTATTGTTCCCGTATATGCATTCACAACATTAAAAAATACATATATGAAAAAAATAGTACACTCCCTTGTTACGCTTGCCTGCCTAACTATAGGTGTTAACGCAAGCAAAGCCGATCATTTGGCTGACCGATTAACTTTTTCTGCCCGCTTACAACCTGCTCCGGGTTTAACTTCTACTGGAAATGGCGTTGCCGCATTTATGCTTAACTCCACCCGCGATACGCTTTATTTTACTATTAGTGCCGCTAAACTAAGCAGCGCTATAACGGGTTACCATATTCACAACAACCGTACGGGTGGCAATGTTATTATTGATTTTGACGGAAAGGTATTAGGTAATACTGTTGGTAGTTTTTTAACTGGTACACAATTAAGTGGTTTATTAAACGACTTTATTCAAGGTAACTTATATGTAGCAGTGCATACTACCATTAATCCTGCTGTTGAAATTTTAGGCTTTGTTAAATTAGAGTCTGACTGGGGTTTTGCTGCTTCTTTAGACGGAACGCAAGCGGGTACTGGTTCAACAGCTATTGGCCATGCTGCTATTAATTTTGGTATGAAAGGCGATACCGCTACCATACGAGTAGCTACCAACTTAAGCAATAAAATAAACGGTGTACATTTACACTTTGGTAAAATGGGACAAAGTGGTGCTGTTGCCTTGCATTTAGAAGATTTAATAATGGCTGATAGTATATCGCTTGTTGGTGGTGTATCCATAGCTGCTGCTGACTGGACTCCTTTATTGGCTTCGTTAATGGCTGACAGTATTTATTTAAACTTACATACGGCTGCTAACCCAGGTGGTGAAATACGCGGCCAGTTAAGAAGCTCTAAAAACTTACGTTTTGATGCTTGGTTAAACAGTGCAGCTATTACTGCGGGTGGTGGCACTTTAGCTAAACCATCTATGGGTTATGGTGTATCTACTTTGTGGTTAAACAACAGCATGGATACTTTACAATACCATGTGTTTTTTACGGGCTTAACCAGTCCGGCTAATGCTGCTCATTTTCACAATGCCGAAGCCAATATGAGTGGTGGTGTAGTAAAAGAAGTAACTGTGGTGGGTGGTAATATGATTTCGGGTATGTGGACCAAAACGGATGCTACCAATCCTTTAACGCCTATGTTATTAAGCGAATTATTAAAAGGTAGCCTTTACTTTGTAGTACATACTGACAGCAACCCGGGTGGTGAAATACGCGGACAGGTTTACCGTTTAGCGAGAGAAGGCTTTATAGCTGAATTAAACGGCATGCAAGCAAGCACACCAAGTGGCGCACAAGGAACGGCTGTAGCCAGTTACGACCGCGACCGTACTAATTTACACAGCATGGTTGCATTTGACGGATTACAAGGTACTGTTACTGCGGGGCATATTCACTTTGGTAAAGCCGGACAAGCGGGTGCAGTAGCTATGGATTTGGATCCGTTTACCAATAACGGAAGCTACTTGTATTTAAAAGCCAATAACAACTTTAACAATACTACTTCTATAGCCATGAGAAGAAACGATAGTTCTTATGTTAACATACACACCTCCTCATTTGCCAATGGAGAAATAAGAGGTCAGTTAATGCGTTACTACCGCATTTCATCAGCTACTACTGATACTACCACAAGTACGGGTGTGAATGAAAAATTAGTAAACAAATCTTCGTTAAATGTATATCCTAACCCTGCTGCTGCACAAACGCAAATAACTTTTGACAGTAAAGTAAGTGGCTCCGCTACTGTAGTACTTTACTCAATTACAGGTGCTAAAGTGTTAACACTTACTCAAGCGGTACAAGCGGGTAATAACAATTATTCTATTGATTTAAGTAACTTAAACAATGGCATTTATTTTATCAGTTTATCTATCAATGGTGAGTCGGTAAGCAACCATAAATTAATGAAAAACTAGTTTATCAATAAAATAAGCTAAACCATAAAAGAGGCGAGTTGAAAATTTCAACTCGCCTCTTTTTTATACTTCAAATACTAGTTTAAATGGGCATACTTAGGATTGTGTGTGGTATGCCAATGGTGAAAAAAACTGGCCTGTTGGTTACGGATAATGGTATATTTTTCTTGATGAAACCTCAACCACAGTTCGGTGTCTTCATAACCCCAAGTGATATATTGTTCGTTTAGTCCACCTATTTGTTCGTACGCTTTTTTGGTACAGGCAAACATGCCTTTACTTCCATACTGTTCCCATACGCCATTTTCTTTGGCCACTTTAACGGGCTTATTTTTAAACAGGAAAAAATAAATAGGAAACCAAACTGTTTTTTTACCTGTGTAGTTATTGCATAAACTCACTATGTTTTGGGGTAATGATAAATCGGCATCGCAAATAAAAACAATAGGCGAGTTTGCCTGCGCTACTGCTTTGTTAAAACTATAGGAGCGGCTGAAAGCTCTGTTTTCGCTATTGAAAACCAGCTTGCCTTTCCATTGCTGCCTGATAGCCGCCTGTAAATTTTCTATATCGTTTGAGTTACAATCAAAAACAGATAACTCTATTAATTCCTTGTTGGCAGCCTTATTTAAACTGGCTAACAGGTTGTTTAAATAATTATCGGAACGGTTGTATATACCGGTGCAAATGGAAACGGGTTGTAATGGCTTTTTAGGTACCAGTTGCCTGTATAAAAAGATAAGGATGCCTTGTATATCTGCATACAAAGTAAACCAGCTTACTTTACGTTGTGGTGCTTTAAAAACATACCAAAAAGGAAAACTAATAAACGTGGGTATTTTACTTTTCAGCTTTTTAACAACCATATTATGCGCAAAGTAAAGGAGTCTTCGGTGTTTTAAAAATTTGCCTCTCTTTATTTATCAACTTTGATTTGATATACTTGTAAAATCATCCTATTAAGCATAAGCAAGCTATAAAGGTATTTATTTAGCCCATGAGCAATACTGTTAAACCCACTTTATTTAATACTACTGTATTTAATACTTTAGGTAAAATAGTGTTTTACTTGTTTATATTTTTTACCAGCTATTTTACTTCGCGCAGCCTCAGTAAAGCGGCCTTTGGTGAAATTCAATACATCATGCTTATTATTAATTTGTCGTGGTTGTTTTTAAACTTAGGCTTCCCGAATGTATTGGGTAGAAATTTTGCACAGGCTTTTTTAAACCATCATGTAAAGGGTTTGCTTAAACTGGTTCGGTATGCAGTGTTAGCTATGGGTATTACTTTAGTCATCAGCATTGGGGTATTGCTTTTCTTGTTTTTAAATAATTTAGCTGTAACCAATATGGGTATCATTATTATACTTGGTTGTTCGCAAATACTGTTAAGCTATTTGCAGGTACTGGTGCAAAGTGTGTATGCGTATAAAAAGGTTTTTATCATCAATGTTATTGTGGCTGTTGTTGGCATTTCTTTTTTAATGATGAGCCTTCCGCTTTATGGTGCTGGGGCTTATATATATACTTACTTATTGGTTAATGGCTTACTTTGTTTGGGTTATGGCAGCACTGTTTTTATGGCTGTAAAAACTACTACGGTTTTACCTAAAGCAAGCCATTTTGAATTGCCTTCTAGTAAAGCTATTTATAAAATGTCTTTGTATTTTGGTGTATCGGCTATACTGGCTACTATTGTTTGGCAACGGTTTGAGTTGAGTATTCTAAAAGAATATATTGATTACAGCGAGCTGGCTGTTTATACCATTGCTTTCTCTGTATTGTCGTTATTTATGGAGCCTTTAAAACTGGCTACGGGTTCTTTGCTTTATTATTTTGCGGGTATTGCCCACCACAAGGAACAAGCTTCTTTAACGTTTGAAAAATTCTTTAAACACTTTAGCTGGCTGGTTATATTTATTGGGGTGTTTATTTACTTTAATGCGGAGCAAATTGTTACGCTTATTTACACTTATAAGTATGTGGAGTCGGCCTTGTATTTAAAAATATTATTGGTGGGTATGGTGCCGGGTACTTGCAGCTATGTGGTTATGAATATGCATGTAGGTTTGGGTAAGTCAAGGTTTTTACTGGCGCAGGATATTGTTTGTGCTTTGCTGTTTTTAATTGGCTTGTATTTAGGTATACAAAACAATGGCTTAACGGGTGCAGCCTGGGCTAAGTCTATTGTTGTTTTGCTATCGGTAAGTTTGGGTCTTTGGTATACTTCGTTTCGCTTAGGGTTTAAAGTTCCTTACCTGTCCTTGCTCAAAGCTTTAGCGCTTACTTTTTTATTGATTGCTCCTTTTCAAGGTATATTGGAAAACAGTATTTTGTTTTTGTTTGGTAAGGGGGCTTTGTTATTTGCGCTGTATTTTGCGTTATCGTGGTACCTGCACCTCATAGACAAAACCTTGATAAAGAATACTTTAAATCGCAGCAAAAAGGCTTTTACGGGGCTATTGGCTCGTTAATATAACCGGCAAGTTGTAACCAATGTTTGGTTTGCTGCATACACGTTTCCCAACTGTGGGGTGCTTCCCAACCTGCTAACACCTGTAACTCAAACTTTTTATTGGTGGTTAATACCCAATAAAAGGTAGCATCGGCTTGGTAAGGTGGTAATGGTTTGCTGTGGCTTGTGCCTCCTTTTCTTTTAGCTAGCTGTTGTTGTATAAAAACAAATAAACGCTGCGGAAAATAACTGGCAGTAAAGCGGCCTGTCTTCAGCTTTTTTATGCTTGTTAATAGGTTCCCTGAAAAAACATTATCTAATTCTTCGCTTATACTTTTGGGGTAAAAGGAAACTTCTTTTATGGGTATGGGTACTTTGCCTAAACAGCTACTTAATTCACTAATTACCTGTTGCCAACTTATGTTGTTAAACTCTGCCAAATGGTGAAACAATTGTTGCTTTTCGCTTTCTATAATGTATTGAATGTAGGCAGTAATATTATCAATAAAGGTAATATTGGAATAACTTTTTTCGGGGCTTAATACGGGTAAGCTCCACGTAATGGCATCGGCTATGGGTTGTGTCCAGGAGTTGTTTCCTGCTCCCCAAACATTGCCTAAACGGATAATGGATAGTTGCTGTGAGGGAAAGGCGTTTACCAATTTGTTTTCCATATCTACTTTTGAAAACACGTAGTTATAATCGGGACCTGTTTTAATGGCTGTGGGTTTGATGGGTTTATCTAAACCAAAACCAAATACGGCTATACTGCTTAAATGGATTATTTGCGTGTGTGTATTGGAAAGCTTATGTATCAGTGTCAATAGGGCGCTGTTGTCTGTGGCTATTTTTTGGTGTGTATCTGACAGGTTATAGGCTGTATTAATAACTACATCAAAGGTATGGTTGCAATCGTTTAATGGCATGTAAACAACTCCGGCAACAGGAGGGGTAAGTATAGCAGCACCTCTGTACAAAGCGGTTACTTGGTAATGGGGCGCCAATGCTTTAACCAAATGCCGCCCCACATAACCGTTAGCTCCTATAATGGCTATTGTTTTCATGCTTTATACAATGTTTCGAGTATCATACTCAGGTTTATAAAATCGGCTGCTTCTAAAAAGTTGGCTTCCTGTTTTACCAATATACTATCTAATTCTTGTTTAAAAGCTTCGCTCATGTAGCTGATACAGCTATGTGCGGCTGATACCACAAAATGTCCGTTTGGGGTGGTAATGCTTATATTGGGTTTTATGCCTAAGGGTACTTCTATGATGCCAAACTCGTAATACAGCGTTATTTTATTGGCCAATGGCTCTAAGCGTGATAGCTTTAATGATACAGGTATATCGTTCACATCAAAAGTATAGGCTACTTCGTGGGCGGGTTCTGCTTTGTCTTTAACAGCTTGTTGTACGGTACAGTTGATGGGCGTTTTGGTCAAGCCTGTTACGTATAAAAAACTATCTAATACATGGGAGCCAGTATCTAACAACACACCACCGTATGGGTTTTGAAATACGTAACCTGAATGTGTTTTATAGCTAAAGCGTCCGCCTTCGCATAGTGTTGCTTTTAATAGCTTACCTGTTTCATTGTTGGCAATGTATTCTTTGGCTAATGCTATACCGGGGAAAAACCTGCGTATATGGGCTACGTATAATTTGGCTTCCTGCTGCTCGGCTTGTTTTACCAAAGCTTCGGCATGCTCACGCAAATAAACAAAGGGCTTTTCGCAAATAATGGTTTTGCCTTTTGTAATGAGTTGCTGCAATAAATCGAAATGGGTATGCGGTGGTGTGGCAATTATTATGATGCTTGTTTTTTCTGCAATAGCTGCCCAATCTACTTGCTGTACCTGGTATTGGTTAGCTACTTGTTGGGCATGCGCGGTATCTATATCGTAAAGCAGTATGGATGTAAAACCCAATGACTTTAATACTCTGATATAGAACATGGCTACTATGCTACCCGCACCTACTAAACCAACTGTTTTACTCATGCTTTAAAACACAAAGTTAAAGGAAACATTGTACACCAAACCTCTCAGGTTTCGGTTCAGTTCATTTAAGGGCATAAAATAACTTGCCTTGTTATCTATTAAAACATGTTTTGATTTGAATAGCTCTAAGCCTAAACTGATATTGGCATTGGGAATAAAGTTACTGGTTTTATCGCCATTGGTATTGCTTATAAATCCGCCTATTTGGTAGCCGGTGTATAGGTTTAAGTATTTTCTTTTGCCACGCCCGAAATGTTTGGGGTAAAAGTCTTGCCCGAAATTTAAAAAGAACATTTCGCGTATGCGGCCTGTATCAATGTCGTTGGTTTTTTCATCTTTATACACGCCTAAAGTAAAATAGCTTTTGCCGCGGGTAAATAAATACTTACAGGCAAAACTCCGGTACATGCTGCTGCTTTGGCCTGCCTTCGGATTTTCTACAAACAAATAACCCATTTCGAAACCGGGCATGTTTACAAATGATATTCTGCCTGATGAGCTGGGGGTACTTATTTCATCGTATATGCGCACACTCACCCCAACTGTTGAATCGTTGTTTGAAAACTCTCTCAGCAATTTTTTTAACCTTTTTATGTTGCGCTCTGCTTCCTGCGCTCTTGATTGGTAATAGCTGGTTTCTTTTTTCTCCAAGGTAGCATTTTCTAATTTCGCTTTGTTTTCTTTGAGTGCTTCTTCTTCTTCGGCCAGCTCATCTTCTATCAATACTTTTTTATCACGGGTATTTTCTGCATTGAAATTGTTCTCGGTAATATAGCCTATTTTTTTACCTAATGAGTCTAAGGCAGACAGCTTGGTTTTATCTAACTCAAACTCGCCTAAAACCAAATATTCGTTTTGCTCGCTGCGTATTAATTTGGTGGCATTACGTGCAATAAATACATCTAATGCTTCTTTCGATTCTTTTAGTTTAGGTGTATAAATGGTTAGCTTTTTATTTAACTTATAGGTTTGTGCATAGCTATTATTCAGTCCTAAAAAAACGCTTATAAGGACTAAGAGGATGTTTCTTTTCATCGTTTACGAGGTTGAGTGAATTTGAAATGTTATATGCAATATACTTCTCCCTGCGGGTTTAGCAAAAAAAGGTTGATTGGTTGTGGTATTGTTGATTGGTTTATGGATTGATTTGTTGGCGAATTGCTAAATGGTTGTATTGTTGTTTAGACATTGATGTATTAGCACGAGCGGATGCTTGCACTAGCTAAAGGCAATGGTTATGCATTGGCTTCGGGCTGTTCGTTCTTTTAAAACATTCGACCCCTAATGTGGTCGCATAAATTCGTTGCTTTATTTTGTTATTGATATTTGACCTTTTCAAGGTCATTGTTTCTGTATTTTATTATAGCAAGAACGGATGCTCGCGCCAGCTAAGAAACGCGAACGGATGCGATTGGGTTTAGCCTTTGTTGGTGAAGAACACCAACAAATCATTTGTACTTTTTATCTATATGCTCGCGTCTCGCTACTGCTACGACCAGTATATAGCCAGGCCACAGAAAAAAGGCTTGCCATGTGGCAAGCCTTTTATATTTAAAACATAAAGTTTATAATGAGTCCTATAGCTAATATGCTGCCAAATACAATGGCCATAATCATATTCAGCCTTTGTTGGTGTTCTTCACCAACAAATTATTTGTACTTAATTTCTTCCTCACGAAGCCACATCGCCATTTTCAAATAAACATAAAATTAGCACGCTAAAACAACACTTTTCTTTTCAGGTTCGGATTGGCGGAGACAAATGCCTTTTGCTCTATATACTCACTGGTAAAACGCGAACATCTGAATGTAACTTTAGCGGTTGGTGGTGAAGAACACCAACAAGGGCGAACGAGTAAAGCAAACCATGGATACGAGAATTCACCCTCACTTGCGAATCGCAAGCAATAATTTTATCAATAGTTATAAACAAGGATTGTGTGCCTTTTCAAATAAATAGATTAATGACAAATAAGTATGCCAATAATAAAATTATTGGATTATTTAGTTAGTATTCTACCCAATTAACCTATTTTTGTAATTTATGAAAAAGCTACCTCAACAACTTTATGCCTTATATGAGAGCCAAAACACAAATGGAAAAACAGGCAGAGAAATTCCCACCTCAGGTTCAATTATGCTTGAGGAAGCGCGTTTTCTATACCAAAAAACCATATCTGAAAAAGCACAAATAACCGCAGAAGCTGGTCTTGCATGTGGTGCTTCTACTGTTGCCTTCTGCCAAGCTCATATTGATAATAAAACAAATGGTACCCATTTCTCTTTTGACCCAATGCAAACAACTGCGTTTGACGATGCTGGGCTAAAACTAGTAGAAGAAACAAATTTAAATACTCCACTAAAATTTGTGCCTGAACCTTCTTATTCTGGTGTTGTTAATTATCTGTTGAATAAAAATATACAAATTGACCTTGCTTTCATTGATGGGTGGCACACTGTAGATTATAAAATTGCTGATGTTTTTCTTTTTGACAAAGTTTTAAAATCTGGTGGAATTATGGCTCTACATGATGGACATTTTCCATCAACGATTAAAAGTATTAAATACTTATTACGGTACCGAGATTATACATTACTTTGGTCGGAAAGAGTAAAAGAAGAAAAGTTTCTTCGTTGTAAAGTTTTCTTCTTAAGGCGTATAATTAGGAATCCTTATTTACTATTACAGCCATTATACTGGAAATTATACTGGAATAACTCTAGTGGACTAGTAATGCTTAGAAAGCAATCTAACAAGGAGCCTAACTATGATTTTTTTCGAAACTTCTAACTTTTATATAAATCATATTATTTATGCCCCTTTTGTAAAATCCATCCTGCTTTCTTATGTTGTTTTATATCAGTTTTGGTTGAAAATTGGTTGAATGGTTAATTTGTTGACAGGTAGTAAATGCCCTTTTGATTTTTAGCTGTTGTTGGTGTTCAATTATAACACGAGCGGACGCTCGCGCTTTGTAATTTGTTGCAGCCGGAGGCTTTACTATATGCTCACTCACGGGACACGAGCGATTGCTGCTGTTCAAAAAATAGTTATATAAAAGGCCTGCCGTATGGCAAGCCTTTTATATTTAAAACATAAAGTTTATAATGAGCCCGATGGCTAATATGGTACCAAATACAATGGCCATAATCATATTACCTCGTGACTGTCTTTTATCATCGGTCATAAGTATGTTTATTAAAATGTGAATGGATAAAAAATAAGTATACAAGCTTTTTAGCCTGAATATCAACTTATATTCCTACAGCCTGTAAACACAGAAAAAAATACGTTCGGGAAAATGGATATAGGCTTTTATTTTACCATTGTACAGTTGTAAAAAACCATACCGGCATAAGGAGAAAATGGCTTTTGAATGGTGGTAAATAAACGATTGTTCGGGTTTGGATTGACTACTGCTTTGTGTGCTAAACGGTCGCTGTAACTGAACGCCTGTGCTGTGTTCGAAAGCGGATGTTTTTAATACACTTGTACTAAGCTGTGGAGGGGTTTGTGTTTTGGGAATAGCACTGTTTTGTAATTTGGGCTGCCCCCAATACAAAACAAATAGCGCTATCAAAGCTATGCTTGTGCGTAGTATGTGTTTATTTCCTTTCAATGTTGCAATAATAGGGAACAATTGCCTAATGGCAATTGTTGGATTGTTAGATGGTTGACTTGTTTACAACCCGTAAACGCTCTTTTGATTTTAGGTCGTCCTTGGAAATTGTTGTTATAAACTACTTAACAATTACACGCCACTTGCGGACACTCACACTAGCTACGACAGTTGGGTATTCACAAAAAAGCCACATTGAAAAAACAATGTGGCTTTTTTATTAGTAACTTATTTCTTACCTAGGCTCTGATAACGCCCGGCCTGAATTCTTTTTCTATTTTAGCATGGTTAGCTGCTTCTATACCCATACTGATCCATTTGCGTGTTTCTTTCGGATCAATAATAGCATCAACCCATAAACGTGCTGCTGCATAATAGGGTGATGTTTGTTTGGTATACCTGTCGGTTATTGTTTTTAGTAATTCTGCTTTGTTTTCATCCGTAATAGTTTGCCCCTTTGCTTTTAAGCTGGCTTCTTCTATCTGCAATAAAACTTTGGCTGCCTGCGCTCCACCCATTACGGCAATGTTAGCATTGGGCCAGGCTGCTATTAATCGTGGGTCGTAAGCTTTGCCACACATGGCATAATTACCGGCTCCATAGCTGTTACCTGTTATAATGGTAAACTTAGGCACTACTGAGTTGGCTTGTGCATTTACCAGCTTGGCTCCATCTTTTATAATACCGCCATGCTCGCTACGACTACCTACCATAAAGCCTGTAACATCTTGTAAAAAAACCAATGGTATTTTCTTTTGGTTACAGTTCATTATAAAATGGGCTGCTTTATCAGCGCTATCACTGTAAATAACGCCTCCTATCTGCATCTCCACCGGATTGTCGGCAGCACTTTGTTTTGGCTTTTTGGCTTTTACCACCTGGCGGTTATTGGCTACTATACCTACTGCCCAGCCATCAACACGGGCATAACCACAAGTAATAGTTTTTCCATACAGTTCTTTGTACGGATCAAAACTACCTGCATCAACCAAACGTTCTATAATTTCCATTACATCAAATGGTTTGGTAAAATTGGCTACGGCTTCGTACACATCGTCCATTGATTTGGCCGGCTCAACCGGTGTAGCATGGTTAAAACCTGCTTTGTCAAAATCGCCAATTTTATCCATAATGCGTTTTATCCTGTCTAAACAAGCTGCATCGTTTTCAAATTTATAATCGGTAACTCCACTAATTTCGCAATGGGTGCTTGCGCCACCTAAGGTCTCATTATCTACATCTTCGCCAATGGCTGCTTTTACCAAATAACTTCCTGCTAAAAATATGGAGCCTGTTTTATCTACTATCATGGCTTCATCGCTCATAATAGGCAAATAAGCTCCACCTGCTACACAACTACCCATTACTGCGGCAATCTGGGTAATGCCCATGCTGCTCATTACGGCATTGTTCCTGAAAATACGACCAAAGTGTTCTTTATCGGGAAATATTTCATCCTGCATGGGTAAGTAAACGCCTGCACTATCTACTAAATAAATAATAGGCAGTTTGTTTTCCATTGAAATTTCCTGCGCACGTAAATTCTTTTTACCTGTTATGGGAAACCATGCACCTGCTTTAACGGTAGCATCGTTGGCTACTACAATACATTGTTTTCCACTTACGTAACCCATTTCTACAACCACTCCTGCTCCCGGGCAACCACCATGTTCTTCATACATTTCATAACCCGCCAATGCACCAATTTCTATACGCGGTTTGTCTTTATCAAACAAATAATCTACCCGCTCGCGGGCAAGCATTTTTCCTTTTTCCTTTTGTTTGGCAGCCGCTTTTTTTCCACCACCTTCGTAAATTTTTTCTAAGCGTTCGTTTAATTGTACTATTAAATTTTGCATGTTTTATTGTGGCTAATAACCATTAGTTAAAAGCTTATTGGGTTTATAATAATTGTAATGGGCTTAATATCTTTTTCGCAAAACTATCATTCAAAAACTAATATCAAAATTTATGTATCCTATATTTTAAATGAATCATTTATGGCTAAAAATCAATGGTAAAAATTGGAACAGGGTGTTATTTAAAATAAAGATTTGCTTGTTATAAAGAAAAACTTACTTTCGCAGCGGCAGGCTCTGTACGACCAGCTCCTTTTAATCCCCCAGGTCTTGATCGAAGCAAGGGCGTAAAGTTGTAGCGGTGCGATGCAGTAAGTCTGCCTTTTTTTATGCCCTTACGATGAGTGATCGGATACAATAACCCATTCTCCATCTATTTTTTTAAATAGGAGTGTAAAATATCCTCCTAGGTTTCCTTTGTCTTTATCGCGTGTTAGTTGCCAGCGACCTACTACATAAGCCGCATCGCCTGTTAACACATCTATTTTAATGATTTCAAAATTAAGCATACCCATAGCCGCAGTATTGGGGTACGATTTTTTATACATGTTCAATGTATTTTTCCAGCCTTTGGTCAATCCTTTTTTGCCTACAAACTCGAGGCTATCACTTTTCCAGTACGAAGCCATAAACCCTTCTATATGCCCTTTATTCCATTCGGTTTGTTGCTTAATTAAAATCTGGCTGATGCTTAGTTTTTCGGCTGTATAGGTTTGTGCAAACAAGTGGCTTGTTGCTATACCTACAAACGATAGGATAAAAAAAAATGCTTTCATACTTATATACTTTTTGTTCTATACAAATATAAAAGTCAATATGGTTTCTGCATGCTCGCTATTCACATGCTGAAAGTAAAGTAGTCGCTTTTATACTACTTTTATATTAAGCAATAATGGGCCACAATTGTTCCATATAGGCTGCATCTTTTATTTTATCTTCTGCACCATCGGCAATAATTTTCTCTAATAATATATCGTTCTTTTTGCCCTGGCTTAAAGCATAACTGTATGATGAAAGACTAAAGGTGGTCAATTCGTATTGCGATTTAAATTTATCAGGATATAAATCGCTTAAATCATGCTCTATATGTTTTTTATGCAGGAAATGTTTATCGCCTACTTTATCGGCCATTTCATAATAATTTTGAACGGCTAAATCAGCTATGGCATCTGCATTAGGCTTACGCAGGTTTTGGTATTCATCAAATATTTTTGTCCAGTTGGGATAATACTTTTCTACACATTCATCAAACACTACTACATCTTCAAAACTGCAATTCATTCCCTGTCCGTAAAACGGAACAATGGCATGTGCAGCATCGCCCATTAAAGCTAGCTTATCTTCTTTTACCCACGGAAAACATTTAACCGTAACCAGACTTGAGGTCGGGTTTACAAAAAAGTCTTCGGCCAAGGTTGGCATCAAGGCTACTGCATCCGGAAAATTGGTATTAAAGAAACTAACTACTTTTTCTTTGGTATCAAACTGGCTGAATCCATATTCGCCTTCAAAAGGCATAAATAAAGTACAGGTAAAATCGCCTGTTGGATTAGGCAAAGCTATCATCATATAAGAGCCTCTTGGCCAAATATGCAATGCTTCTTTATGCATTAAAAAGGAGGCATCGGGACCGGCTGGTATAATTAATTCTTTATAACCTACGTGCAAATAACTTTGCGAGTAATTAAACCTGTCGCTTACCTGCATTTTAGCCCTGGTGGCTGCAAAAGCACCATCGGTACCAATTATTCTATCGCTGTAAACTTCTTTGGTAGTACCATCTTCTAATTCGAAAACACTATAGCCTTTGGCTATATTTACATCAATACATTTGGCATTGAAATGTATATTTATATTGGAAAATTCATCGGCCAATTCAACCAACTTGGTATTTAAGCGGCCACGCGAAACTGAATTAATAGCCTGGCCTTCTTTACCATATGGCTGATAGGTAATTTCTCCTTTTACACTATGCATCATACGGCCAAACATTGGGATGGCATCGTTTAAAACTTCTGCATCTAAACCAATTTTTGATAGGGCATTTAATCCGCGGGTTGACAAGGCTAAATTGATTGATTTGCCCGCATAGATTTTGTTTTTCCTCATATCGGGCCTGCGTTCAAATAAATTTACTTCAAAACCACGCTTAGCCATGTAAATGGATAATAAAGACCCTGAAAGACCTCCGCCAATAATTGTAATTTTTTCTGCCATTGTATTTGAATATATGAGTTGGTAAAAATACCTAAAAACTGTTGCAGTTTAGTTGATAATTATCAAAAATACTATGCCTAATAATCAGTGCTGGTTACGCTTTTGACATTCGTATTCAGCCAAATTATATTGGGCTTTGTTAAATTATTTTTACGGATTGCTTTTCTATTTAGAAAAATTCTAAACAACTCATACATTTGCTTTAAAATACTACTATATGAAATTAGTTAACAGCAGCCTGTTTACCCCGGAAAGTATAGCTAAAATGGCCGAAGAGTTTGACCACGCAAAACCTTACCGCCATTTGGTTATTGATAATTTTTTAGATGCTGACACCGCAGAATTTATGTTTAATAATTTTCCTAAGGAAGATGTGTTTAACAAAAAATACAAAGGTGTTAACGAGTTTAAAGCTGAAGGCTCAAACTTTGAAGATTTCCCTGAAGTATTTACTCAAATGCGTGAGGAGTTACACAGCAGGGAGTGGTGCGAAATAATGAGTAAAATTACGGGTATTGATGGCTTATTTTCGGTACCTGATGCATTGGGTGGCGGATTACACCAAGGTGGTAATGGGAGCTTCTTGGATATTCATATAGACTTTAATATTCATGCTGACAGGGGCATTCACCGCAGGATAAATTTATTGATATTTTTTAACAAGGACTGGAAAGAAGAATATGGCGGGCATACTGAATTGTGGAATGCTGATATGACTAACCTTGATAAAAAGGTGTTTCCGGCTATGAACCGTTGTGTAATATTTGAAACCAACGAAATAAGCTACCATGGTTACGATAAAATAAAATTACCTGAAGGTGTAACCCGTAAGTCGTTTTACGCATACTACTACACTACTTTAAGGGAAGATGCGGCTAAATACCATGATACTGTATTTAAAGCAAGACCCACTGATAGTGCAGCTAAAAAAGCTTTAACACCTATAAAAGAGGGTGCAAAAAACTTTATTAAACGCCAATTACGAAAACTCGGCATTACGCTTTAAGTTTATACTTATACCTTGTTATTAACCCTTTTTAAATTATGTATTGTATAAATATATTAATCTGAAAAGGGTTTTTTTATTAGTCTCCTTTATCAAAAACCGGTTTTGCGCGTAGTTTCTTTGTTTGCGCCTTTGTTTTTTTTGTGGTTAAACGCTTTTCTACGCTTCCTTTACTGGGCTTGGTTGTCTTGCGTAGTTTTTTTACGATGAAACATTTATTGATGAGCGCATAAATCTTTTTGATAGCAATCAATTTATTGGCCAGTTGGGTTCTTTCTGTTTGGCAAACAACCTGTATTAAACCATCAGCACTTATTTTATTGGCTAACTTTTCCTGAATAATTGTTTTATCCTGCGCAGTTAAAATAAGTGAATTGGCTATATCAAAATCCAGTTGAACTTTGCTGGCAATTTTATTTACGTTTTGGCCCCCTTTACCTCCGCTCCTGCTTGTTTTGTAAACAAACTCGGCATTCAGGTAAGGAGGACTAAAACGTGTCATAGTAAGTAATAAAAAAACAGGGAGAAATTAAGCGGCTTGAAATGTTTTGTATTTCAATGCTTCTATTTTTTGTTTGGCATAAGCCAGGCTTATTTCTATTTTACCTTTAGTAACCATATCAGGCGCTTCGTACATTAAATCAAGCATAATTGATTCGCAGATACTTCTTAAACCGCGTGCACCTAATTTAAAATCGAAAGCTGTATCTACAATTAAATCTATTACCTCATCGGTAAAACTCAAATCAATTTTTTCTAAATCAAAAAGGTATTTGTATTGTTTGGCCAGCGCATTTTTAGGCTCGGTCAATATGTTGCGTAAGGCTTCTTTATCCAGTGGGTTTAAATGACACAATACAGGTAAACGACCAATAATTTCAGGAATTAACCCAAAGCTGCGTAAATCGGCAGGACTAATGTATTGCAATAAATTAGTGCTGTTTACTTTGCTTAAATCTTCTTCGTTTTTAAAACCAATGGCTTGTGTTTGTAATCTGCGGGCAATATGCCTGTCAATACCATCAAAGGCTCCACCGCAAATAAATAAAATGTTTGAGGTGTTTATCTGAATCATTTTCTGATCAGGGTGTTTACGGCCTCCTTGTGGTGGTACATTGGCGGTTGTGCCTTCTAAAATTTTTAACAAGGCTTGTTGCACTCCTTCCCCGCTTACATCGCGTGTAATGCTTGGGTTATCGCTTTTACGGCTTATTTTATCTATTTCGTCAATATATACAATTCCTCTTTCGGCTGCCTCTACATTGTAATCGGCTGCTTGTAATAACCTGCTTAAAATACTCTCTACATCCTCGCCCACATAACCAGCTTCGGTAATTACGGTAGCATCGGCAATACAAAACGGAACATCTAAAACCTTGGCCAATGTTTTTGCCAATAATGTTTTGCCCGTTCCTGTTTCGCCTACTAACATTACATTGCTTTTTTCAATTTCAATGTCGTTCTTTTTACTTTTTAGTAACAAGCGCTTAAAGTGGTTATATACGGCCACACTCAGTACTTTTTTAGCATCATCCTGACCAATTACATATTCATCAAGGTGCGCTTTTATTTGAGCCGGTCTTAGTAAATTTAATTTGTTGATGGGGGTTGATGTTTTAACTTCTTCATCCTCATTTATTATTCTATACGCTTGTTTAGTACAATCTTCGCATATTAAGCCCTCTAAACCTGCAATTAAATATTGCACTTCACTTCTGCCTCGCCCGCAAAAAGAGCATTTGTCTTCGTTTTTCTTTGCCATGAATTTTTTTTACAGCTACTTTAAATAAAATTTAGCCTGCAAATATACTAACAATCATACACTATAAATGTTCTTTTATGCCGGATAAATGCTTTTAGCTATTTTTAATGGTTCTTATTTTTTCTTTTTAACAGGCTTTTTCACTTCTGTTTTTTCTTCTTTTATTTCGGAAGCTTTGCAATTAGCACAAGGTGTATATTTTTCTTTTAAAGCTTGTTTTAGTTCTATTCCCTTTTTGCCTGTTTTGGCTAGGTTACAGTTTTTTGCATGGTATTTTTTACCTGTTTCTGTTACATATACCGTTTGTGCATTTAGTTGCACGTAACCCAATACTGTAAAAATAAGTGCTAATAAAACGTTTCTCATATCCGTTACTTTTTTTATTACGAAAATACTATTCGTGCACTTAAATACAAATAAGCCTTAGCTTTGCCCAACTCAAAAAATGAAAAAATTTTATACAAAAGAAAATAACAGGACAGATGTTAAAGCCAAAAAACATTTAGGACAACACTTTTTAAATGATGAAAACATTGCCTTTAATATCGTTGATGCCTTTACTCAATTTTGTACTACGCCTGATGTGCTTGAAGTTGGACCGGGAATGGGTGTACTTACTAAATACCTGCTGCAACAAACCAAGTTTAAAACATGGGCTATTGAATTAGACAAAGAGTCTATTATATATTTAAAAGATAACTACCCAAACTTAGAAGACAGGTTACTGGAGGCTGATTTTTTAAAACTTCATTTTGCTAAAACGTTCCCAGGTAACTTTAGCTTAATAGGCAATTTTCCTTACAATATTTCTTCGCAAATTGTTTTTGCTTTAATTGACAATAAGGCCATTATACCACTTATGGTTGGTATGTTTCAAAAAGAAGTAGCGGAACGTTTGTCGGCTAAAACCCGTACCAAAAGTTATGGTATTTTAAGTGTGCTGACACAGGCTTATTTTAACGTAGAGTATTTGTTTACTGTTGATGAACATGTTTTTATTCCACCACCAAAAGTTAAATCAGGCGTGGTAAGATTAACCAGAAAAGAATCACAGTTAAACTGCGATGAGAAGGCTTTTAAACAAGTGGTTAAATTGGCCTTTAACCAACGCAGAAAAAAATTAAGCAATGCTATTCAATCTATGGTAAAAGATAAAGAGCAAATTGCTGATTACGCTGATAAAAGGGCTGAAGAATTAAGTGTAGATGACTTTGTGAACTTAACCAATATCTTATTTGCGAACTAGGCTATTATTTGTTTAATATAGTTTACTTCCTTTTCAATGTGCTCCATTAAATTGGAAATAATATAGTTATCAAAATTGTTTTGATACTCTAATGTAGCCGCGTGTTGAACCAGTTTAGGCAAACAACCCGATAAGGCTACTCCTTTTAATTTATGTGCCGTAGTGGTTATTTTTTCTAAATTGTTTTGTGCTAAACCATCTCTCAGGTCTTTTAGTATTTCATCAAAACTGCTTTTTATTATTTCAATAAAACTACTTACTATTTGTGTGTCGCCACCTAGGTTTTTTAATAAATCCTGTCTGTTAAAATGGGTAGTTATTGCCTCATTGCTTGGTGTGTTACTTTTTTCGCTTTTTAATGAAGAGTCGTTTACTTTAAGCCATCTTTCAATAACGGCTTCAATGTTTGCTTTTACTACGGGTTTACTAATATAGTCGTCCATTCCGGCTTGCAGGCACCTGTCTTTCTCTCCTTTAACCGTTCCGGCAGTTAAAGCAATAATAGGGATGCGTCCGGCCCTCTCTAACCCTCTGATAGCCGTTGCTGCTTCGTAGCCATTTACTTCCGGCATTTGCACATCCATTAATATTAAATGTGGTTGTTCGCGCTCAAAAATATCAATGGCTTCTTTTCCGTTTATAGCTTCGTAAATAGTAGCATTGGGTAAAACACCACCTACAATTATTTTGGCTAAAAACATATTTACCGGGTTATCATCAGCAATAAGTATTTTTAAGTTCTGGCTCTCATTGATAATATGGACACTTTCTGTTTCCTTTACTTCTTCAACTACTAAATTATTAGCATTTAACTTAGCCAATGCATTAAACAGTTGCTGCATTTTTATTGGTTTAACCAGCCTTTGTCGTACTTCCAGCTCCTTACATGCTTCGTTTATCAATTCATCGTCTGATGAGCTGTAAAGCAGTATTATTGGTTGTTTAGTAATACCTATTTTGGCATTGGCACGAATCTGCCTGATGGTTTCAATACCATTCATTTCCGGCATATTGTAATCCATTAAAATAACATCGTAACAATTACCTGCACCTATCATTTCTACTGCTTTTATACCATCTTCGGCTAAGTCGGCATTTATCTTTTTAAGTGCCAGCATATCTTTTAATATTAAACGATTGTTGGTATTGTCATCTACTATTAACACTTGTTTTATGTGGTCAAAATTCTGAAGGTTTGGCTCACTGCCTTCTAAAGCTTTAAAGCTTACATCAAAATAAAAGGTACTTCCTTTACCTATTTCGCTTTTCAGCAATAGCTTACTGTTCATTAAAGCCAGTAGTTTATTGGATATAGCTAAACCTAAACCTGTGCCACCATATTTACGTGTGGTTGATGCATCTTCCTGGGCAAATGCTTCGAATATTTTTTGTTTATTTTTTTCTAAAATACCAATACCGGTATCGCGTACGGAAAAACATAAAACGGTATCACCATCTGCATCTTTGGACATTACACTTACCTTTAATTCTATTTCACCTACTTCGGTAAATTTAACGGCATTGCTTAAGAGGTTTACTAAAATTTGGCGTAGCCTTACCGCATCGGCCCATACAAAACGGGGTACATTGGGTGCAATGTTTAATAAAACTTCTAATTTTTTTTGGTGTGCCTGATATGAAATAATATCAGCTACCTGATTTCCTACCTCTAATAAATCAATCTTTTCTGACTCCAACTCTAGTTTTCCTGCATCTATTTTAGAAAAATCTAATATATCGTTTACTATATCCAATAATGAATTGGCCGATTGAAAAACGGCTGACATATATTGGTGTTGGGTACTGTCCAGCTTGGTTTTCATCAACAAATCGGTAAAACCAATAACCCCGTTTAAAGGAGTCCTTATTTCATGGCTCATGGTTGATAAAAAATTGCTCTTGGCTTCGGCTGAGTTTTCGGCCAGCTCTTTGGCTTTAATCAAAGCCTCTTCCAATATTTTGCTTCGCTCTACCTGTTTTTCTAAAAAGCCTAAAATTAATATAATATCAACTTCATCTACTCCGTCCTTTATGTTGGTATTGCCCGAGTCGAGCGAGCGTATGAGTTGTTTAATTTTTAAAATAGATTGCTTATTGATATCATCTTGTTTTTTAAGGTCTAAAACAACTTTCTGATATTCTCTTTCACTTACTTCAAACGCATGCTCTGAAAGCTTCTTATCGCGCTCAAAAGTGTTATAATATTTGCTTACTGCATCTAAAAATGCAATAATATTTTGATCACCTAAATGCTCCGATGTTAGAAATTTACTGATTTGTTTTTCTAAAGCTTTGTGATACATAACTTAATTCTCAGAAAAAGTGGTGATGGTCATGGTTTGGTTGTGCAGCTCGCATTTTGAAAAGCGGGTAAAAGGGCAAATTTCTCCGTACGAATAAAAGCCTGTAACATGGGTGTTATCGCCAAAAATACTATTGGAGGCCTCTACCTCTTCTTCTGTTCTATCTTGTAAGACTAATTTTCTACCCACGCAGCTTATTAATAAAGCAAACTCGGGTTGTGCATCTTCAGTAGTGTTAAAGGTATTTTTAGCCGCCTCTGCCGAGCCGTCTATCAGCTTATCAAAATTTGCCTTCATTAACCTTACTTTACTTCCTTCCGGAATATTGCCGGCAAAGGTCATTGTCTTTTCGTTATTGTTAATGCTCAAGATTGTTCTTACCAGCGTTTTTTCGCTGTCTTTTAGTTTTAACGACATGGGGAATAACAACGCGGAACCGGGAAGCTCTTTGCTATATTCGCCTAAATACTCTTTGTAAAGGTCTAAAGCATTTTTTCCATCTATTTCGTAAAGTACATTTTTATCTGATTTGGTAATGATTTTTTCGTTTCCAAATTCATTCCATCCGCCTATTGAGCCATGCCCTATTTTTAAGGTGGTACCATAAAAACCAATGGCTATAATTTCGCCTGCTTTAGGTACTTCGTTTAAACCGGTAACTGTGCTTTGAAAATTAGCGCCATCGCCAGCCAAACCGCCCGTAATGGCTATATTGTTATGGTTCTCATTATTCAAACCTTCTACTAAGTCACTACCATTAATTACCATCCCATCGGAAAAAACAAGTACTGACTGTAGTTCTTGTTTGGGTAAGGCTCTAAACAAAAAGGCTCCTGCTTCAAAACTATTTTCGTGTTCGCCTATATTTGTTTTTATACATTTAACGGCATTTTTCTCAAACTGTAAGGCTGATACAACAATGGAGTTATCTAGTACTTCATTGGCCATAATTTCGCCTGCCGTTGATGATAATATGATATTTGCCTGAGGATAGTCTGATTTAAGCTTATTATATATATCAGCTTTGGCAATCAGCTCGCGTAAACCAAAAGCCAATACCAGCTGGCATTTAGTATTATTAAATTCATCATCTTTATTTATATGAGTCCATGATTCATTGATAAATTTTTGTTGCGAAATTTTCATAATAAAATAATTGTATTCGCAATGTATAAAAACTATTGATATATTGAAATAGCCTACTTTTTTAATAAAAAACGCGCCAATCAGCGCGTTTTCTTTCATTTCTTATTATGCTTTTCGGGCAATCGCTTTTAAAGCCTTCTCTACAATTTTATCGGCAGTTAAACCATATTTTACCATTAACTCATCTGGTGTACCACTTTCGCCAAAACTATCGTTAACGGCAACCATTTCAACCGGTAACGGTGTGTTTAATGCAAGCAACTGGCAAATGCTATCGCCTAATCCACCATTCATTTGGTGTTCTTCTGCTGTTACCACACAACCTGTTTTTTTAACACTGGCTAATACCGCTGCGTTATCAAGTGGTTTAATGGTATGTATATTTATTATTTCTGCGTTAATTCCTTTTGCAGCCAATATATGGCCTGCTTCTATGGCTTTCCAAACCATATGGCCTGTTGCAAAAATACTTACATCGCTTCCTTCGTTTAAAGTAATGGCTTTACCTATTTCAAATGTTTGGTTTTCGGGTGTAAAATTAGGTACAGCCGGACGCCCGAATCTTAAATATACAGGACCCACATAATCTGCTATAGCCATGGTAGCCGCCTTGGTTTGGTTATAATCGCACGGATTAATAACAACCATATTGGGTAACATTTTCATCAAACCAATATCTTCTAAAATTTGGTGTGTGGCACCATCTTCTCCCAAGGTTAAACCTGCATGCGATGCACAAATTTTTACGTTTTTATTGGAGTAAGCAATTGACTGACGAATCTGGTCATAAACCCTGCCGGTAGAAAAATTAGCAAAGGTGCCTGTAAAAGGTATTTTACCACCAATTGTTAAGCCTGCTGCTACACCCATCATATTGGCTTCTGCAATACCTATTTGAAAAAAACGTGTTGGAAAATCTTTTATAAAAGCATCCATTTTTAATGAGCCTATTAAATCTGCACAAAGCGCAACCACGCTTTCATTGCTTTTTCCTAACTCATGTAAACCCGCGCCAAATCCGCTTCTGGTATCTTTTATGTTTTGAACGTCAAACGTTTTCATATAAATTTATGGTATTGTTTTTTTATAAATTGCTTCGCAAAATAAACATAGTAAAAATAAAACGAGCTTTTTTTATTTGCTAATATTATGCACAATTAAAACAAAAGGCCGTTTCTTATTGCTAAGAAACGGCCTTTTAATAGTTTTAACCCTTTGGTTTTAGTTTTGGCAAATAATCACCACTTTGGTTGAACCTGTCGCGCTAGCTGAAATAGCCGTAAATTTAGCCAATCCAACTACACCCATAGCTGTTTTAAATGCATAAACTGAACCAACAGATAAGTTGGTTACTTTATCAGTTGAACCTGAAGTAAAATCGGTATTTATAAAAGCATCTTCTACTTTAGTGCCGTTTTTAATATTATCAAAATCAGCAGCAGTTAAAGTCGTTGTTTTGAACTTAGTATTGTTTTGTCTTGACCAGGTATTGATTTCGGTACCCCAGATTACTTTAGCTCCATTTGCATTAAATGGTGCTGCAAAAGCATTCTCATCAACAGTACCGTAGTAGTATACAAAATCAATTTTATCTGAATTAAAACGTGCAGTTCCGGTTGATCCGGGAGTATAGGTTTTAAAGTTATCGGCTAATCCTAAAAACTTGTATTCAATATTGGTGTTGTTTTGTGCACCTAATTCTATTTCGTTTGATACCATTACTTTGTTGTCGTGAACAATAGTATAACTAATGCTGGCAGAAGTTGTTTTGCCTTTGGTATCTTTAAACGTAGCAGTTAAAGTAAACGTTGAATTGATAGGTAATGTTAAACCCGAAACGATAAGCGAAACAGGAATTGAATCAATAAAACCGCCTCTACGTGAAGAATCAACTATATCATAAGAACCAAACCCAACTATAGTAGAACCTACTTTAAGCTCCACTTTTGATGAATCAAGACTTGTACCTGCAGCAGGGTTTACGTTTATTTTTATAATAGGTATAGCAAAAAAGTTAGTTGTATCTAATGTACCTGTACCTAAATCGTCTGTTAAGCTAATAGTTGGCCCTGTACCTGTGTCTGTTGTTGTCCCTTCGTCTTTCTTGCATGATGATACTACAAGTGTTGTAGCAAAAGCTGCAATGATTAATGTTTTGATTGTCTTTTTCATTTCTATATTTTTTTTATATTTTTATGTACCTATTACGATATAAAAACTGTGCCAGTTTTATACGCTCTACAAATAAACAATAAATAAATCTATTTATTTGTCTGTATTTTAGTTTATTGTAATATTATTGGCTTGCCCGGAAATTATTTTAAAATCTCTTGCAAAGGTATTGTTGCTTCTGGTAGCACCTTTTGCCCGGTAAATTAATTTGTAGTCGCCCGGTTGTAAAGTAATGTTATGTCTTTGTACATCTATAGGCAATTTATGAATCCAAACTAGTTCTCCTCTTATCATTTGGTATATATCCATATAATAGGCTTGCATTTGGTTGGTTATATTTAATTTGCCCGGTTGGGGTATTTGTATGGTTGTTACCATACTTTGGTCTATAGCTACATCTTTAAAATGCATACGGGGTAAAGTCAACACTTCTAAATCGTATTTACCCACTATGTATTTCTCTTTTACATTGGCATTTTGTACATGCAAAATTTTATTTTCTTTTGCCTGTTTAACAATAAACTTAAGTGCTTCGTAATTGGTAACACCATCTATTTTCACCAACAACTCTCCCTGGGGAGCATCTAACCCAATAATGGTATGTTTTCCCGCACTTACTATTATGTTTTCTTTAACTACTTGCGGAATGGTATGTACTACCAGTTTATATTTATACAATGGATCTAACTGCACGGTATCAGGATTACCTCTTTCGTTAATGGTATGCATGTAGTTATACAATAACTGGCCATTGTCCATATCATAAAAACTCATGTTTACATTCGATTCTGTAGCCCTGCTGTATATATCGAGTAAGTTAACCTGAGCTGTGGTATTATTCAATGCCTGCGAAACAACTATATTCAATACATTGTTAAATTGCTCTTCGGTATTTGCATCATAATACCTACCCACACATTCAAATGCTTTTTGAAAATCAAGAGAACTACCTAATCCAATAATAAATGGTTTTAAAATAACACCTTGGCTTTGTAATGCTTCTGATACTGCACATGGGTCTCCCTGGCACTCTTCTAAACCATCGGTAATTAAAATTATAACATTTCGTGTATTGGGTTCTTTTGGAAAGTCGTATGCGGCCTGTTGTAATGAATAAGCTATTAGGGTAGTTCCTTTAGGCGAAATAGATTGTACGCGTTTTTTTAGTTCTGCATGGTTGTCTTTTCTAAACGAAACTTCTAACCGGGTATCTTTACAGTCTCTTTTATTGGGTGGTGAAGTATGTCCGTAAACACGCAAGGCCAATTCCACATTTTTTGCTTTTTCTAAGCTATCAACAATGTTTGAAAGTAAACGTTTGGCTACATTTATTCTGGAATCTTTTTCCATTCGGGCATACATACTTCCGCTTGCATCAAGCAAAAATAAAATACGTGTCTTTGTAGGGCGCATTACAGGTTGCGCCCAAAGCGTATTGAATAAAGTGCCTGTTAATACTAAACAAACAAGTATATACTTTCGCAAACCCATTGTTTGTTTATATCCTATTCCGTGTAAACTCAAATTATATTGGTTAATTAGTAATCGCCCAATGTTTCGGGCAATTGTTGTAATGCTTTCGCTAATTCTTCATCGTTAGGCGATACACCATGCCATTTATGGCTACCCATCATATAGTCAACCGGGTATCCCATTTCTGTTTTCATCATAATAAAAATAGGCTGGCCTTTTCCGCTTAACTCCTTTGCTTGTTCCATTACTGAAATAATGCTTTCAAAATTATGGCCATCCATATGCAATACTTTCCAACCAAACGAAATCAGCTTGTCTTCAATATCGGCTCCAATACCCATTACTTTTTCGGTACTGCCGTCTATTTGTTGTCCGTTAAAATCAATGGTAACTATTAAATTATCAATTTTATGGTGTGCAGCAAACATAAAAGCTTCCCAATTCTGGCCTTCTTGTATCTCACCATCACCCATTAAAACATAAACTAAATGCTTATCGTTATTCAGTTTTTTTGTTAATGCTGTTCCTGCTGCAACGGAAACACCTTGCCCTAATGAACCACTCGCAATACGAATACCCGGTAAATGTTCTGCAGTAGCAGGGTGACCTTGCAATCTGCTATCTATTTTACGGAAAGTGCTTAATTCACTTACTTCAAAATAACCTGAACGAGCCAAAGCACTATAAAATACGGGTGAAATATGTCCGTTCGATAAAAAGAATACATCTTCATTTATTCCATCCATGTTAAACGCAGGATTGTGTTTCATTATGTGAAAATACATAGCTGAAAAAAAATCAGCGCATCCTAATGATCCACCCGGATGACCTGATTTTACTGCGTGTACCATACGTAAAATATCTCTACGCATTTGACTTGAAATTGCTTGAAGTTGCTCAATTGTAGCCATTGAAAATTTTTGTTTTTATGTTAATTAATGCGCACAAAGGTAATTAAGCCAATTGGTTTAGCCATATTTTTGTTTACACAATTTAAACCCTGTTTTACCCAAATGGGGTACGGTTTTTATTTTGCCTGGTTTTTAACAAAATCAAAAATAAACCTTACTCCTACGCCTGTAGCCATTTTACTTCTGTAACTGTCGTTTCCTGAAATAAAAGCTGGGCCGGCTATATCAAAGTGCATCCACGGGTAATCAATAAATTTTTCTAAGAATTTACCCGCAGTAATGGCTCCGCCAACGGGGCCACCAATGTTTTTCATATCGGCTATATCTGATTTAATTAATTTTCCGTAATCATCCCAGAAAGGAAACTCAACTAAACGCTCATGTGTATAATTACCACTTTCTTTCATGGCATTTTTTTCTTTTTCATCTGCGGTTCCCATGCAAACTATTCCGTATTGACCTATAGCGGCAGCGGCAGCTCCTGTTAATGTAGCAAAATCTAAAACCAGCTCAGGTGAATATTTTTTAGCATATGATAAAGCATCGGCTAATATTAATCTTCCTTCTGCATCGGTATTTAAAACTTCTACTGTTTTTCCATCAAACATGGTAATAACATCTCCTGGAGTATAGGCATTTTCTCCCGGGCGATTATCGGTAGCCGGAACCAATGCTATTACGTGGTAATTTAATTTGGCTTTGGCGATGGCATAAATAGCACAAGCTACAGCGGCTGAACCGGCCATATCACATTTCATGGTATCCATGCTGTTGGCTGTTGGTTTTAAGCTTAATCCGCCTGTATCGTATACTACGCCTTTTCCTACTAAAACCAACGGTTTTTTGTTTTTAGGTTTAGCCGGCTTGTATTCCATAATGGTAAAAGTAGGTGGTATTTTACTTCCTAGATTTACTGCTAATAAACCGCCCATTTTCAAACTCTCAATTTGTTTTTTATTAAGTACTTCTACTTTAAAATTGGCGGCTTTTCCAAGTTTTTTAAATTCATTACTCAATGTAATCGCATTGATAATGTTTTGTGGTTCATTAACTAAATTACGAGCCTGGTAAACAGATTCTACCAGAATGTTTATTTGCTCAACAGCTTGTTTATTGAATTTGGTACTAACTATTGAAATGGTTTGTAGGGTATTTTCTTTTTTATCGCTTAAGTATTTAATAAACTGGTAATTGCTTAAAGCTATTCCTTCTGCTATAGCTAATACGCTTTCTTCGGTAATGCCGGTTTCGGCTATTTGAATGGTATTGTATTTATGGGAGTTAACAGCCGCACAAACTTTATTGCCTAATGCCCTATATGATTCTAAGGCTGCAAATTTGTTTTTCTTTTCAAATTCTTCGCTTAACTGTATAAATACCAATCGGTCAAATTGATTGATGGTAATAAAGGTATCGGCAGCTTTTATCTTTTTATTAATGTATTGGCTTTCTTGTTTGCTGAAACCTAAAGCGTCCCATTTTGCTTTTTTATTGGTTACTATTAAAGTAGAGTTGGCTGTATTGGCTTTGTTTACTAAATTAATTTTAATGCTCATTGTAAATATATTTTGGGCAAATATATTTTATACAAGGGCATTAACTACTTAATAAAAATAACAGTATTTGTAATTAGTAGTATTAATCGTACAGTTCAAATTTTATATCACTTTTGGTATAACCCAAGGTAACTAATCTTTCGCGTGCTTCTTTAATCATTGCACTCCAACCGCATATGTAAAAATAACAAGGTCTTTTATCAGCATAAATATATTCATAAACTTCATGTACATAACCTGTTTTACCAGACCAAACATCACTTGTTTCACGACTCAATACCGGTATAAACTCAAATTGACTGTACTGTTCAGCCAACTGCGCCATTTCTTCATAATAAAGCAAATCTTCTTTTTTTCTACTGCCAAAAATTATTTTTACAGGATAATGAAGTTTGTTTTTATTCATTATATCATGTAGCATGCTTCTTAATGGCGCTATACCGGTACCGGTACATAAAAAGCATACTTCTCTATCTAATTCTTCGGGTAAGGTAAATTTACCCACAGGGCCAGCTACTTTTACGATGGAGCCTACTACTATATTTTCCCATAAGTAAGGGGTTCCCTTTCCATCCGGATTTAATACAATGAGTAATTCAAACTCATTGGTTCCATCAGGAGCTGATGCAATACTGTAGCTTCGGTAAGTTATTTTGGAATCTATGGGCAAGTCAATCATTACAAATTGGCCTGCTTTAAATTCAAATTGGTTTAAATGATTAACTTTAAAAAAGAAACGTTTGGTAGTATTTGTTTCGTCAATAATTTTAACAATTTCAGCATCATAAAAGGTTTGTTTCATAAAATAAAATCCTCACTTATGTTTATGTGAATTAACATTATTTTATCTAAACAAATCCGTTTTCACGGTTTTTTATTTTTACACATCAGTAAATTGTTTCAGAAAACGAACATCATTGATAAAAAATGTTCTCAAATCTTTGATATCAAATTTTAGCATGGTTATTCTTTCTATTCCCATTCCGAAAGCAAAACCGGTATATTCTTCCGGGTCTATATTACAGTTGACTAAAACATTTGGGTCTATCATTCCGCAACCTAATATTTCCACCCAACCACTATACTTGCAAATATTACAGCCTTTTCCTTTACAAATCTGGCAACTAATATCCATTTCGGCACTAGGTTCAGTAAAAGGAAAATAGCTTGGTCTGAAACGTACTTCTACATCTTCACCAAACATATCTTTTACAAATGCATAAAGGGTTTGTTTTAAATCCGTAAAGCTTACATTTTTATCTATATAAATTCCCTCTATCTGGTGGAAAAAACAATTGGCGCGTGCTGATATGGCTTCATTTCTATAAACTCTTCCAGGCATAATAGCCCGTAAGGGCGGATTTTTTTCTTGCATTAACCTTACCTGAACTGATGAGGTGTGGGTACGCAATGCAATTTCATTATCAATAAAAAAGGTATCCTGCATATCTCTGGCCGGATGATTCATTGGAAAATTCAATGCACTGAAATTATGCCAGTCATCTTCAATTTCCGGGCCTTCAGCTATTGTAAATCCCAGCTTGGTAAAAATTGCGACAATTTGATTTTCAACTATATTTAAAGGATGCCTTGAACCTACAATTACTTGCTCAGCCGGTAAAGTATAATCGGTATTGCTTTCTTTCGAATTTGATTTTTTTGAAGTAAATTTATCAGTAGCTTCTTTTAGTTTTTCTTCTGCGCTATTTTTTACAACATTCATCAATTTTCCTAAATCTCGCTTCATTTCATTAGGAACTTGCTTAAATTCTTCAAATAATTCACTTAAAATGCCTTTTCGTGATAAATATTTTAAACGAAATTTTTCTAAATCTTCGCTCGAATTTATTTTTATCTCATGTAATTTTTGTTGAAGATCTTCTAACCTTTCTCTCATTGCAGCTTTTTTTAACGGAACAAACATACAATTTCAAATTATAAAATTTAGCATTGGGCTATTCCCCACAGTCTATAAAGTAATTAAATATGTATATATAAAATTGTAATAATAATAATAGCTGTGAATTGTTAGGATAAATTTATTTAAAAAACTTGTTTTCTAATTTATAAAATACTTTCAACAAGTTTGTTTTGTAGGAGTATTTGTAAACTAGTAGTTTATGGTTTTATTAACAGTATGTTAAATGCGACATTCACATGAATGTGTTTATAAAATGTCGCACTTAAAATGTTAGCTTTCTGTGGGCGTAAACTGTATAAGTAGGTACTTATTACTTATGAACACTTATTTATAAAAGCTATCTACGTTAATTAACATTTTTAAGGCCAATTATTACGTTATTGTTGATTAATTATATCGTTAATGTTAATGTTTTGTTCCAAGTCCCAATAGGCTCTTATATTAAATACCTGATTGTAATTAAAAACCCTTTCCGGTAGTAAAGTTTTAGATATGTCGCCATTGTCCCAAATGCCGTTATTATTTGAGTCTTCAATAATTTTTACTTTTAATTCTACCGGGTTTAAGTAATCCAGTTTAAGTTGTGTTGAATTCGTTATTTTAAACTCTCTCACCACTTCATTGGAATTTTTATTAATGAGCTGGAGTATGTAAATTTTGTTATTTGGTGTAAAACTTACATTTAAAATAAGGTTGCCATATTCCTTATTTTGTTTTATTACTACTGTTGATTGGTTGTTTTTATTAAAGTTTCCATAGATATCTACTAGAGTTGAATCTTTTATTTTTATGGAATAATTGGTTCCTTCTTTCCAATTATGGAACAGGTTAAGTTCCATTTTATTAGTATCATTTATATTTAGCCATAATGGTTTTATTTTTATTGTATCTTCTTTAAATTCAATGCTATCAATATTTATTTTTTGGTAAGGGTTACTTAGCTTTATTTTAAAGGTATCGCTAGGGGTTAATTCTGTTTTTGTTGAAACAGTAAATTCAGGTATGGGCGATTTTGCTTTGTTCTTTAGTTTTACCGTATAGTTGGTATCAGGTGTATTTATTGTAAATATACAGCTATCTAATTGGTTAGTAAATACTTTAATGGTATCAACATTATTGCTTCCAATAATTACCTTTTTATATAAATATTTTGATAATGAACTACTTATATTAAAATTAGTGGGTTTATATACCACAAAACTATATACGCCTTTTGAAGTTGATAAGGTATCTAACAGTTTATTTATTTTATATAAATTAGGTTTGAACAGATATAAATCAGTATTCACAGGTTTAGTACTTGATACTATTGTTGATTTCGCAATAGCGACACTATCGTTTAAAGCGTACTTTATATCGGTGCCTTCTTTTTTATAAGCATAAATCTTATATTCATCTGCAGGCATATTTTCAATTTTAAAAGTACCATCTGCTTTTGTTTTGGTAAAATACACCGGATTCGTTTTATAGATGGTAGTATCGGTAAATGTTGTAGCCTGGTAAAGGGCTACAATTACATCTGCCTGTACGGTATTTGTAAAAGCATTTTTAACTATACCGCTCACATAGTTACTATCAATATAGTTCCCTGTAGAAAATGTATAGGTTAAATTTTGCGATATGCTACTTTCATGGTTATCAGTTACTGCATTGCCGAAATTGATTGTATAGGTAGTAAATGGCTTTAGTGGTTCTTTAAATTTAACGGTAATTTCTTTGCCTGATATTTCATAAGCCGGGGAAATATTGGGTGGTGGGCTCATAACAATTTGACGTGCAGACTCTTTCAGTTGTATAAACTCATCAAATTTTATTTTAATAATTTGTTGATTTGTAGGAAAATTAACTGTTTTATTTTTAGGCTCTATGGCTAGTACTTTTGGCCCTATTTCGTCTTTGGGTCCACCTGTTGGTGCTACTATTTGTGCACAGGAAAAAATAAAAAGTAATAGAAAGGGAGTAATCTTTAAATATAATTTCATGTAAAGTTTGGTTGAAGCTTTTGTTTATAAAACAATATTTTAGGGTTTAAATTAGTTTTAAACCTTTTTTACTACAAAAAGTATACTTGAATACTCTTTGTTAAAAATAGCTCGTGTATTAGAGATTAATCCACTAATTGAGCCTCTCAACATTGACATATTATTTCCTTTATGAATTTCACTTCTCATGGAAATGTATGGCGCATCAAACCACAACGGTTTTTTAGCTACTATTTTAAACCCGTGTTTTTGCATTAACAGGTTAAAACTTTTTGTATTGAAGTGGTATAAATGACGTGGTACATCAAAGCCATCCCAGTATTCTTTGTAATGTTTGCTATCCCAACTATTGGAGTTTGGTACTGCAATAAACATAGTTCCGTTTTGTTTTAGTAAATGATGCAATTCAACCATTCTTTCATTTAAGAAATGAACATGTTCCAATACATGCCATTGTGTAATTACATCGAATGATTCCTTAGGAAATGTATCTAACTTATTTTCGTTGACTACGTTGTAACCAAATTTTTCTTTTACATAACTGATGGCTTCATCGCTTACATCAACACCAACGGCATCAAAAGTTTTGTCCTGGATAACACCATGTAAAAAATAACCTAAGCCACATCCTAAATCCATTAGTTTACCGTTGGAATTATATGTTTTAATAAGGTTTAGTTTGGATTGGATACTAAAATTTCTAACTATATCGTATATTTTGTACATGATACCCAAGCCTTCTTTTTTTCCTGCATGGGAAACATATTTATCTGATTGGTAATAGGGAGCTATTTCATCAACGGAAGGTCGTGGATTAGTAAATACAAAGCTGCAATTGCTGCATTGTTGTATAGTAAAATTTTGACCTGTAGCCACAAAGTCTTTACAAGTATGAAGGTTCGTAAAGCTGTTATTGCCACAAATTAAACAGGTTGTAATATTTTCCATAAATTTATCGGCCCAAATGTACCATTAAAACGGAAATATCAGAAGGAGAAATACCACTTATGCGTGCTGCCTGTCCTAAAGTCATAGGTTTTTGTTTTGTTAGTTTTTCTTTTGCCTCGCTACTTAGGTTGTGTATAGCTTTAAAATCAAAGTCTGAGTTAATAGAAACATTTTCCAGCTTATTCATTTTTTCAACCATCAACTGTTCTTTTTCCAGGTAGCCTTCATACTTCATTAATATTTCAGCTTGTATCATAGCTTCCTGATTAAAACCCTGCATGAAATTTTGTACAATAGGTAATGAATTAATCATAGTGTCTAAATCAATTTGTGGGCGACTTAGTAACTGTATTAGCTTATAATTTTGTGGAATTTCAGCTGTATTTAATGCTGTAAGCATTGGATTTGCTTCGCTTGGCGTAATGGATGTTTTCTTAAAGAAGTCTATAATTTTATTTGATTCAGCAATTTTCGATTCTACATTTTTCAATCTTTCATCGCTGGCCAAACCTATTGAATGGCCCAGTTTAGTTAATCTTACATCAGCATTATCCTGACGTAACATAATTCTGTATTCTGCTCTGGAAGTAAACATTCTGTATGGTTCATCAGTTCCTTTGTTAACCAAATCATCTATTAAAACACCTATGTATGCTTCATTACGCTTTAGTATAAAATCAGGTTTTTCGTTTAATTTATTGTGTGCATTTATACCTGCCATTAATCCTTGGCATGCAGCTTCTTCATATCCTGTTGTTCCATTTATTTGCCCCGCAAAATATAAGTTTTGAATTAAGTGTGTTTCAAGTGTTAGCTTTAATTGAGTAGGTGGAAAAAAATCATACTCAATTGCATAACCGGGTCTAAACATTTTAACATTTTCAAAGCCAGGAATAAGTTTCATCGCTTTTAACTGAACTTGTTCAGGAAGCGAAGTTGAGAAACCATTTACATATATTTCTACTGTGTTCCAGCCTTCAGGTTCCACAAAGATCTGGTGTCTGTCTCTTTCGGCAAATCGATTAATTTTATCCTCTATTGAGGGGCAATATCTAGGGCCTAATCCTTTTATCCTGCCTGCATACATAGGAGAATCATCAAAGCCGGTTCTTAATATTTCATGAACGCTTTCATTGGTATAGGTTACCCAACAAGGTCTTTGATTGGTTACAGATGAAGTTACATTGCTATAAGAAAACTTGCCGGGATTTTCATCTCCTTCTTGCCTTTCCATTAGTTCATAATTGAGGCTTCTTCCATCTACTCTGGGTGGTGTTCCGGTTTTCATTCTGCCACTTTCAAACCCTAACTGAACCAGTTGTTCTGTAATGCCTGTAGCCGATTTCTCAGCTATTCTGCCTCCTCCAAATTGTTTTTGCCCAATATGTATAATACCATTTAAGAATGTACCATTGGTAAGAATAACAGATTTTGAATAGATATCCATTCCCATTCCGGTTTTAACACCACAAGCCTTACCATCTTTTATAATGATTTCTTTCACCATATCTTGCCAGAAGTCAACATTTGGTGTTTGCTCTAGCATTTCACGCCAGTATTGTGAAAATAACATTCTGTCATTCTGAGCCCGTGGACTAAACATAGCCGGCCCTTTTGATTTATTCAGTATTCTGAATTGAATAGTTGACTTATCTGTTACAATACCAGAATAACCCCCAAGCGCATCTATTTCTCTAACTATCTGTCCTTTTGCAACTCCCCCCATGGCCGGGTTACAGCTCATTTGAGCTATTTTATTCATATCCATGGTAATGAGCAAAACCCTACTTCCCATATTTGCAGCAGCAGCAGCGGCCTCACAACCTGCATGCCCTGCCCCTACAACAATCACATCGTATTTATCTAACATATTTTATTCAATGTTTCACGTGAAACTTTCTATCTCTTTTAAGTAATAATTTTCTTTTCCCCTGATGGTTAAACTTTCTTGTTTCGTCTTGTCCTTGTATCCGCAAAGGTGCAATACACCGTGTATAATAACTCTTCTCAATTCTTTGTCAACGGTCACTTTTTCTGTCTTCGCATTCTCCTTTATTCTGTCTATACTAATATATAGGTCACCTTCTATAGGCTCTCCTTTATCATTCAATTCAAAAGTTATAATATCAGTATAGTAGTCGTGTTGAAGCGCGCTTATATTTAAATCTAATAAATACTTATCACTACAGATATTTATATTAATAAACGAACAAGTAAATGCTTCTTTTTTTAGTGCATACTTAATCCAGTCTTTTAACATCTTTTTTTCTTTAATGGTATATGAAGTATCTATATTGTTAAATTGTATCATTTATCTAATAACAGTTATTGTGCCGCTTTTTCTTAATTGTTTTCCATCTAAACCAATAATCTGGGCCTCGTACACATAAGTATCAGCGGCCACAAAGTTATTATTTTCATTAGTTAAATCCCAGCCTTGATTTAAATCGGAAATGGTTTTAATAGCTGAACCCCACCTATTGTATATAATCATACTTGATTTACTATAGTCTATATAGACACCCACCGGTTTAAATACCCTGTTTTCAGTACTTGATATGACTCCGTCAGGAAAATACACAATTAGACCTCCTATTAAGCAAATCTCGTTTGATTTACTTTTATATCCTGTGTTTTTTTCTTGGCCAATTACCATGTAGCAATATGAGTTACCAACGGTAAAACCGGCCCCTAAATCATCATTATAGAAACTGTCAAGTGTTTGTGCTATTTGGCTAAATGGATTGATAATTATATCATTAACTCTTGTTTCTCTTAGTAAAGTATAGTTATCTACACCACTGTTCCACGTGAAATAGTGGTTCCAGCTTATCATGTTTTTAGTGGCTTGTTGGCTACCTTTAGCAACGATGTTAGTCGATGCAATTGTTGTGTCTTTGTATTCGGCACAAGTGTTTTTATTGATTACTTTATAAAAAACACGCTTATCACCATTTTCGGTTAGGTCTTTAAATGTAAAAGGGCTTATTTGATTTTTTAGGGCTTTAAGATTAAAGAAGGAAATGTTGTCAAATGACTTTTGAATGATTAATGTGTCAATATCAGAGGTGTTATTTTTATTAATGATTAGTTCAATATTACCGCTTTCTAAAGATACTGCACTAATAATGATGGCTGTTGTATTATCTCTGATACCGCTTACCTTGGTTATAGTATTAGAGTTGCTTTTATAGTTATTGTTAATTGAATTGACTGCTGTAACATAATAAGTATAGGTATTATTCAGAGTAATCAAGTTGTCTGTATAGCTTAAACTTGTTCCGCTAACAGAGTCTACTAATATGTATGCGGTGTTATTAATGTTTTTGTAGATGTAATGCTTGTCTATATTATTACCCCAGCCAACATATTTGCTCCAATTTAAAGAAATTATGTTTTTGCAAGTATCTATCTGGCTTTGCAAAAACATGGTTTTGTGGTAATCAGCTAAGTCGTATGACCATCTGTTGGTGCAGCTATCTACCGCAGCTATTACATATTTTAGACTTTCTTGCTGTGGGTTTCCACGTGAAACATTGTCTATAAAGAAGGTATCGAGTATAGCATTTTTAACCAATGTATCGTTGTACAAGTCCATGTACCAGAAGCTTGGATAGGCGTTTTTCTCCCAGTAAATAATCGGCTCGTTGATATTTGGATTAACAGAAACAAAGGCAATATTACTTTTAGGAAGTTTGAATACTGATACGTTTTGCGTATCGGTATAACAATAATTCTCTACCCCCCCGCAATCGCTTACTATTTGAATAAAATATTCCCAGTTTTTATTACTGGGTACATTTGCATTGCTATGATTAAATGAAAGCGTACCAATATTTGTTTGTGTGCTTAACTGAACAAAAGGATCTGTTGTCTTATCACGGGCAAAAACTCTATATTCTTTAAATGTTCCACATGGAATAGCACCAGGTGTGTTCCAAAATAATTCATTATCACTCCCAATTCTGCATACTCTCCTTATTTGCGAGCAGTTTTGGCCACTGCTTACATAGGCTATAAATAGGGATAATATGAAGAATATTTTTTTCATTAATTATTGCTTGGCTCCAACAATAACGATGCTTAAGTCTTTTTCGTTAAGGTATTTATTTGCCAAATCTTTAATTTGACTTGCTTTCATATTTTTTATTATTTCAATAAAGTCATAAAAATAATCATAGGTAAGATTATAGTCCTTAAGTATTCTAAACCTGTC
The DNA here is from genome assembly GCA_040388375.1 of Bacteroidota bacterium. Lineage (NCBI taxonomy): Bacteria > Pseudomonadati > Bacteroidota > Bacteroidota bacterium. The sequence continues at coordinate 234,263 of JAZKBU010000004.1, forward strand.
AGCCAAATTAAAAGGCCCTTCTGTGTTTCTTAGAAAAGAACCGAGTAAATAGTTTTTTGCTATTTGTAGTTCCTGTTCATCCACCAGCGTTTCTCTTAACGTTTGTATTTCTTTTAGTATTTCCTTTACGCCTAATTCAACCAACTCATTGTTCATTTCTGTATCAATGTACCATACTGCATCTTGTTGAAAGGCTTCTAAAGCCGAGTATATACCGTAGGTTAAACCTTTTTCTTCGCGTATGTTTTTCATTAAACGCGAACCAAAATAGCCTCCAAGAATGAGATTAAGTAATTGCATTTCTCTGAAATCCGGATGATTTCTATTGAAAAGCTTTCTTCCAACTCTTATTGAACATTGAACAGAGTTGGCTTTTTCAATAAATATGTTTTCACTTTGTGGTTTGTGAAGAGTATATTTTATGGTTTTAATACCCGCAGGTTTAAAAGAATCAGTATCGAAATGCTTTTGAACAATACTTATCGTATCACTGGCTAATAGCCCTGATACCAATAAATATTTGATTCCATTTTTATAGTTATTATGGTAAAAACTAAGCAAGTCCTCACGGCTGATAGTATTGATATCTTCTTCGGTAGCAAAAGAGCCATAGGCATTATCGCTTCCAAAAATATGCTGATTAAATGCTCGTCTTACTAAAAAGGAATTTCTTTGCTCATTTACATTTAACTTTTGAATGCTGTTTTTTTTATGAATACTTAAATCTTCTTCAGGAAATATAGCATCGTTTAAAACGTCTATTACATATGGCAGGCAATTATCAAGGTGTTTTGTTAAGCAGTAAAGGGTAATTGTACTATCATCAAGGTTACATTTGGCTTGAAAATAAGCTCCAAAAAAGTCTAGATTTTCAGCAATTTCAGCCGCTGTATATTTACTGGTTCCTTCGCTTAATAATTGGGCTGTAAAGTTGGCCTGGCATTTTTTATTTTGATGGATAATACCTGCATTGAAAACAATATCTAATTTTAAAACAGACTCATTTCCTGCATTGATTGCATACAAATCTATACCATTTGATAAGCTATGGTTTTGGGCTTCTGTTATGCTATATTTACCAATTGGCTGTATGCTTGGCGGATTTTGTCTATTTAATATCATTTTGTTTTGCTAGGTAATAAAGGGTTGAACAATTGTTGGGATTGAATATTTTTTTTGCAACTTGAATAATATCGTCATCCTTTACATTCAGATACATTTGGGCTTCGTTATTTACTAAATCCACATCTTCAAGCACCCACGCATAAGCTAATTTCATGGCCCTATTAAGGGCACCCATGTTGTTAAACTCAATATTTGTTTCGGTCTTATTTTTTATTTTTTCTAATTCATTTGGCAAAAGGCCATTTGAAATGAATTTTTCTATTTCTACATTAATAGCTTGTTCTGCAATCTCCATGCTAACCCCTTTGCTAGGCTTCCCTTCGATGAGCAGTAAACCAGCCTCTACATCCCCACTTATGTAAGCATCTAGCTCACTAAACAGGTTTTGTTTTTTTACTAGTTCTGTATAAAAACGCGATGATTTACCATTTCCTAAAATATCTGTTAGCATATCGGCTGCATAATATGCCTGATCTTTTCGGGCAGGCATATGGTATGCTTTAACAATCATATCAAGTGGCACATCGGCATGGATAGTTTCAAATCTTGCTTCTGTTTGCTTTGGTTCTTGCTGGTAGTTTGGCATGTTTAAATTTTGACCAGGAATTGGTTCAAACCATTTTTCTGCAAGGTTTTTACATGTGGTTAAATCTATATTTCCGGCAACGACTAAAACTGCATTGTTAGGACTATAAAAGTTTTTAAAAAAAGCTTTCACATCTTCTAAATTGGCATCTTCAATATGCTTAATTTCTTTGCCAATTGTTGGCCATGCATATGGATGAACTTTATAAGCCAATGGCAATATTTTTAACCAAACATCTCCATAGGGTTGGTTTAAATAACGCTCTTTAAATTCTTCTATTACTACGTTTCTTTGTATGTCCAGACTTTCTTGGCTAAAGTCTAAACTTAGCATTCTGTCGCTTTCCAGCCAAAAGCCGGTTTCAATATTATGTGCCGGAAGTGTAAGGTAATAGTTGGTAATATCGTTGCTTGTAAAAGCATTGCTTTCGCCACCTGCGTTTTGAAGCTCTTCATCAAAATCTTCAATATTTACGGAGCCGCCAAACATTAAATGCTCAAACAAGTGAGCAAAACCGGTTTTGTTGGGGTCTTCGTGTTTGGAACCAACATTGTATAAAATATTTAATACACAGAGTTGTGTACTGTCATCAAAATGATGAATAACTGTAAGTCCGTTAGATAATTTAAATTGATTATAGTTGATCAAATTTGTAAATATTAAAGTTAAATTGTTTGTGATGCGAAAATAGGAGAGACGCTAACAAGAATAGTGTACATTACTTAACACTATAACACACATTGTGTTTAAGAGTATAATTTATTTTACATCAAAGTTAAGTTTTTATTTGACTAAGAAAGAGTGAAAAGGTTGTAAATATTACTGATAAATTATTCTTAATTAGTGCAGCTGCGTTTTAAAACCAAAAGGAATCGTGTTTATTTCGCTTTTAATGCGTTAAAATCGCTTTTATTGTCATTTCCTCGCTTTTTTAATTTAATTCTATTAGGGGCGTTTATTTTAGGTTTTATATTGATTTAAACAGAAAGTACTTTATTTTAGATTATTTCATAAATATCTACATGCCAAATAATTAAAATAAGTGTAGAAGATTTTTCCCAATTCACTATGTTGATATAAAACAGTTTAAATAAGCTTATAATACTTGTAAACCTAATTTTAATTCCGCAAACTTTGCATTGCAAATAAATTATTGCATTGCAATATGGATTATCAGTATCAAAGTATGCAGGCACCGCATCTTATTATCATTGGTGGTGGCTTTGCAGGTTTAGAGTTAATCAAAAAACTCAATAAGAAACCGATTAAAGTTACGGTTCTCGACAAAAATAATTATTTCAATTTTCAACCTTTAATGTATCAGGTAGCTTCCGGTGGTTTGGGCCCCGATGCTATTGCTTATCCGCTTCGAAAAATTATAGGCAGTATGCCCAATATAGCTTTCAGAATGGCTGAAGTGGAAGAGATATTACCTGAAAAGAATGAAATAAAAACAAATATTGGTGAGTTTCATTACGACTATTTGTGTATAGCCACAGGAGCTCAAACCAATTTTTTTGGCAATGCTGAATTGGAAAAATACAGCATGCAGCTGAAGTCAATTCCTGATGCTTTGGACCTACGCAGTGATATTTTACAGGAGTTTGAAAAGGCATTGAGTGAAAGTAAAACGGGCGATATTGAACGGTTTTTAAATTTTGTAATAGTGGGTGCCGGGCCAACTGGTGTAGAAACAGCGGGTTCTTTAGCTGAAATAAAAAAGAATGTAATTCCTGCGGATTACAAGGAAATAGATGCCAGTAAAATGCAAGTGCATTTAATTGAAGCCGCTCCAAGAGTTTTAGCAGCTATGAGCGAAATTTCATCGAAAAAAGCACAACAGTTTTTGGAAGAATTAGGCGTTCATGTACAGGTGAATACTGCAGTACAGAATTATGATGTGCAAAGCGGGAATTTAACTTTAAGCAATGGAAGTGTTTTAAAAACGGATACGGTAATTTGGAGTGCGGGGGTAAAGGGAAAAACAATTCCCGGTATACCGGCTGATTTAATAGTTAGGGGCAACAGGTATAAAGTGGATGCTTTTAACAGAATAGAAACGCTAAAAAATGTTTTTGCCATAGGTGATATTGCTTATATGACAAGCGATACCGCTTTTCCAAACGGGCATCCAATGGTTGGAACTGTAGCGCAGCAACAGGGAGTTTTGTTGGGTAAAAATTTACTTAAATTAATAGACAACAAAGAGCTAAAACCATACAAATATTTTAACCTGGGTAGTATGGCTACCATTGGCAGACATAAAGCTGTTTTTGAAATTTTTGGAATAAAAATGCAGGGTTATATAGCTTGGCTTGGTTGGATGTTTATTCATTTAATGTTGTTGGTAGGTTTTAGGAACAGGCTGGTTGTTTTTTTAAATTGGATGTGGAACTATGTAAGTTATCAGCGTGCTATTAGAATTATTACCAGGCCCTTTATACCCAAAAAATAAGTATGGAAAAGCTTAATATGGAAGTGTTTGACAAGTTCCCGGTGCTTAAAACAAAGCGGTTAACACTTAGAGAAATAAGAAAAGAAGATGCTAAACGTATTTATGATATGCGTTCGAATGGGCGTGTGAATGCATTTATAGCCAGGCCTGAAATGGATAAGCACGAAGATGCATTGCGTTTAGCTGAACGCACCATTGAAGCTTACAATAACAAACAAGCCATTGGCTGGGCCGGTATATTGAGAGATAACAATGAAATTATAGGAACATGCGGATTTAATAGTATTGACAGGTTAAATTTACGGGCAGAAATTGGTGGAGAAATGGCTACCGAATATTGGGGTAAACATATAGCCATAGAAGCGGTTATAGCTATTATACAATTTGGTTTGGAAGAAATGAATTTGCATAGTATTGAGGCGAAGGTATCGCCTGATAATAGAGGCGCTATAGCTTTAATGGAACAGATTGGTTTTAAGAAAGAAGCTCACTATAAGGATCGTATTTATTTTAAAGAAAGGTTTTCAGATATGGCTGTTTTCACGTTGTTAAAAGGGAATGAACAATATGATTTCTAACGAACAGTTTAAAAAATATGCTCTATCATTTGCCGAAGTAGAAGAGGCACCACATTTTGAGCATAAAGCATATAAGGTAAAGAAAAAGATATTTGCAACCCACAATGCCATTGAGCGCAGGTGTTGTGTTAAATTAACTCCGGAAGAGCAATCAATGCTTTGTTTGGTAGATCCTAAAATTATTTACCCGGTACCTAATAAATTTGGCAAGCAGGGATGGACTTTGGTTAACCTGAAACTGGTTAATAAGGAGATTTTAATGGGTGTTTTAATAGCAGCTTATTGTACTGTTGCTCCGCCAAAGCTGGCAGCAGTTTATTTAAATGAAGGAGAATAAAGACTAACTAAGTTAAATTGATGTTACAAAGAAAACTAGGTATTTACCCGTATCGTTATGGTAACCGTTTAACGTTAATAGAAAGTGGGCACTTATTTTTCGATAAATTAGTGGATTTGATTGAGTCGGCAAAAGAAGAAATTCACTTTCAGCTATATATTTTTGAACCTGATGCTACCGGGCGTATTATTGCTGATTTGCTGATAAAAGCAGCTGCAAGAGGTGTTAAAATTTATGTGGTACTTGATGCCTATGGAAGTAAGAATTTTAATGAAACCTGGCAAGAAGAATTTAGAAAAGCCGGGATAGCATTTTACTTTTATTCGCCTATAAAATTTGGTAATTATTTGCATATGGGTATGCGTTTGCACCATAAAATAATTTGTGTTGATAAGCGGCATGCTTTAGTTGGGGGCATTAATGTTTCAAACAATTACAGCCAATATACCGATGAAGCGCCCTGGCTTGATTTTGCTGTATTTATAGAAGGGAGTGTTATTATTGATTTGCTGCAAATTTGCTATAGTGTTTTACGTACGGTAAGAAAAGAAGAAAAACATTTTTGGCGTAAAATAAAAGTTGTTGAGAAAGTTACTGAAAGTGAGCCAATAAAAGCACGGGTATTACAAAATAACTGGCTACAAGCTAAATTTGGCATTTCGCGCCAGTATAAACAGAAAATAAGGGCAGCAGAAAAACAAATAACGTTAGTGGTTAGCTATTTTATTCCACCCATTTCGTTGAAGAGAATTTTAAAAAAGGCATCTAAAAGAGGGGTACAGGTCAATTTAATTTTAGGCGCGGTTTCGGATGTAGGTTTGGTAAAACACGCAAGCCAATATTTTTATGCTGATATGTTAAAATCCGGTATCAGGCTTTTTGAATGGAATAAAAGTGTATTGCATGGTAAACTCGCCTTGGTTGATAGCGACTGGATGTGCATTGGATCATATAATTTAAACCACTTAAGTGACTTTGGAAGTATTGAGTGCAATATAGAAGTTTTTGATGATGTGTTTTGTCAACAATCGCAATCGGCAATAGATGAAATAATCGCAAAAGGGTGTTCCAAAATTGAATTGTCGCAATTTAACCCAGGCTTTATGAAATGGAGGTTTTGGTACAATGCGCTGTGTTATTTTGCCGTTCGCTTACTTTTGGGGACTATGTTTTTTTTACAACACAGGCATTTAAAAAAGAACAAATATAAAAGCATGGTTTAAGTGTTTTATCTGCTAATTAAATTAGTCGATAAACGATAAATGTCGCAATGCTTAAAAAGCTTTCATTTAATTGGTATTGAGGGTATAAAAGAGAGTCATTACTCTGCCATTTCTTCATTATGACAAATACATTGTTTTACTTGTCCCTTCGGATTTAAAATAAGTACTTCTGTTGCAATTAAGCTTTTTACACTTTTGTAAAATTCACTATCCCACTATCAATCCACTCATTGCTGATTAGGTTCATAAGCTTATTAATTGATGTATGGATTGATTTTTGTATGAATCCAAGCAACAAGGTTGTGACGATGTTTTAGCGCCTTAAAAGGGCTTATAACGGGTTACGTCTGGCTAATTAAAAAAGGTGAGTTGTTAGGATATTTTTGGTTTGCATTTATCTTTAATGATTTCTTAAAGGCAGTGTATTTCTCTGCCTTTTTCATTAAACAATAGCTAAAAAAGAAAAGCCTCTATTGTTTTAAAATAGAGGCTTTTAAGAAGTATTTTTTTAAAATTACGATGTTGCTTTTTTAGCAGCAACTGTGTTTTTTAACCATTCATAGGTAACTGATTTAGGACGCTCTAAAGGTAACCCTAATGCTCTGTCCCATAAGAGAGATGCCATTACACCTAAAGCACGGCTTACACCGAATAAAACAGTGTAAAATTCATACTCAGCAAAACCATAGTGTAATAATAGCGCACCTGAATGCGCATCTACGTTTGGCCAAGGGTTTTTAATTTTACCGGTGTTTTCTAAAATAGGAGGGGCAACTTTATATATTTTCCAAACTATGTTTACCAATTGGTCGTCCGGCATGTAAGTTTTAGCAAATTCTTGTTGTGCTGTGAAACGAGGATCTGTTTTACGCAATACTGCGTGGCCATAACCCGGTACTACTTTTCCTTCGGTTAAGGTTTTATGAATATATGATGCAATTTGTTCTTCGGTTGGTTCGTGACCAATTTCTTCCTGCATGTCTTTTATCCAACGGATTACTTCCTGATTAGCTAATCCGTGTAATGGACCTGCAAGACCGTTCATAGCTGCTGCTAATGACAAATATGGATCTGATAAAGCTGAACCAACTAAATGTGTGGTATGCGCTGATACGTTTCCTCCTTCATGGTCAGCATGAATTACCAGATATAAACGCATTAGTTTGTAAAACTCGTTTTGGTCGTAACCTAACATGTGGGCAAAGTTTCCGGCCCAATCTAATTTAGGATCGGCAGCAATATGCTCATTGTTTTTATAAGTTCTACGGTAAATATAAGCTGCTACTATTGGTAAGCGGGCTAATAATGTACAAACGTCTTCGTAAGTATAATCCCAATAGTCTTTTTTGTTAATACCATCTTTGTATGCTTTAGCAAAAACAGATTCTGTTTGTAATGCATTAATGGCTATTGAAAACTGGGTCATTGGGTGGGTAGTTAAAGGCAAAGCATCCAATGCTGCAAATACGTGTGCAGGTACTTCTGCTCTTGTTGCCCAATCTGCCTGAATGGCTAATACATCATCGTAAGTTGGTAATTCGCCCAGTAACATTAAATAGAAAAGACCTTCCGGTAATGGTTCTGTTCCTCCCGGTACTTTTGGTAATAATTGGCGTAACTCCGGAATTGTATAACCTCTGAAACGGATACCTTCATTTGAATCTAACAAAGAGGTTTCGGTTAATAAACCAATAATTCCTTTTTGACCTGCATATACATCTTCTACTGTAAAATTGCCGAGAACCACATTTCCATTTTCTTTAACAAAATTTCTAATCTCTACCGCTAATGGAAGCGCTTTTTCTGCAAATTTGTTCTTTAAGTTACCCATTTTTTATTTTATCAACTTTATTTTTAGTATATATTTATTAAAACCGTTCGAATTTAGTATTTGTTTTGATTTGCACAAAAAACCTTAAAAATATCAGATTTTTGTGATGCAATTTGTATAAGCAAGGTTTATTGTGCTCCGTGGTTAGCTTCAGTAATAACGTTACCTTCCATATCAATTACTTCTAGTTTGCCATTATATTTTACTATAGCTCTGCCATTTTTAAAAGCACCTATATAATCAAATTTGCATTCAATTACTTCTTCGCCTTGTTCGTTAATGTAGCCATATTTTCCACTGCGCATTACTTTGGCTCTTCCGCCCTCAAATGGATAAATTTCTTCGTATTTACAAGGAATGAACTCTTCGCCCACTTCGTTAATATAACCTATTTTACCGGCCTTTACTACTTTGGCCTTGCCTTTTATAAAAGGATAAATAGCATCGTATCCTTTAGGGGCTTTCTTTTTTGATTGTGCTTGTGTATTAATAGTTACAGCACAAACCATTATAATTAAGGTTAATATTCTTTTATTCATAAATAGAGGGCGAATATGGTAAATAAGTTTTAAAAAAACCAAGTCTTTATCAGTTAAGTTTTAGGGAGTTTAAATTTTTTGTTAAATTGTCGAAATCTTTCTCATTTATAGATAAATGCAATACAAACCTAAAAAGGCGGTTTCCCATAGTTGCTGCTTTTATGTTATTTATTTTTAATTGTTCCATAAAATTATCGAGTTGGATGTGTTCGGCTAATTGAAAAATAACAATATTGGTTTCAACAGGTAAAACATAAGTGGCTATATTGGCTTTTTCTATTATTTCCGATATTATAACTGCTCTTTCGTGGTCTGTTTTTAAACGCTCTATATTATGTTGCAAAGCGTAAAGACCTGCTGCGGCTAAAAATCCGGACTGGCGCATACCTCCACCCATTACTTTGCGTAAGCGGGTTGCTTTTTCTATATGTTGTTTGCTTCCCAGTAAAAGGGAACCAACAGGAGCACCAAGGCCTTTGCTCAGACAAATGGAAATGGTATCGAATACTTGTCCGTATTGTTTAGGTGTTTCGTTTTTTGCAACCAAAGCATTGAATAATCTTGCACCATCAAGGTGTAGGGCTAAACCGTTTTGCTGACAAACGGCTTTAATAGCTTTTATTTCGTTAAAACTCCAGCAAGCTCCACCACCTTTGTTTACGGTGTTTTCTATACAAACTAATCTGGTAGTAGGGAAGTGAATATTACCGGGGTCGTTTATGTTTTCAATTACTTGTTGAGCCGTAAACTTACCCAAAATACCTTCTACCAAACGAACGGAACATCCTGAATTAAAACCTATACCACCGCCTTCATATAAATAAACGTGGGCCAGCTTATCGCAAATAATTTCATCGCCCGGTTGGGTATGTAGCTTTATAGCTATCTGGTTGGTCATAGTGCCGCTTGCGCAAAACAAGGCTGCTTCCATACCAAACATATCGGCTGCAAATTTTTGTAATTCGTTCACGGTTGGGTCTTCACCAAAAACATCGTCACCTACATGTGCTTTCATCATGGTATCAAGCATAGCTTTAGTAGGGGTAGTTACTGTATCACTTCTTAAATCAATCATATGGGGTTATTTCAAAGTTTATTCCCCAAAACTAATTATTTAAATTATAAATATTGTAGCCTGTATGCTTATTTTGGCTGCGTGATAATAAGTGAGAAATTATGCTACCAAGTTTGTGGAGCAGCAAAACAGGCGGGTTTGTTTATTATGCAGGAGCGTAAAGCTTTTAGCATGGATAAGGTGGAAACAAAAACCTTTAATCAATTGGTAAGCTATGTTGATAAAACCGCAGAGGAAATGCTGGTTGAAGCCCTGCAGAAAATAATGCCGGCTGCGGGTTTTATAACAGAAGAGGCAACCATTGCAACGGAACAAAAAGAGTTTATGTGGATTATTGATCCACTGGATGGAACCACTAATTTCATTCATGCTTTACCTGTATTTAGTGTAAGCATAGGCTTAATGCAAAACAATGAATTGTTATTGGGCGTGGTGTATGAATGTAACAGGGATGAAATGTTTTATGCCTGGCAGGGAAGCAAAGCGTACTTAAATAATGAGGTTATTTATGTGAAGCAAAATGCGGAATTAAGTAAATCGTTATTAGCGACCGGCTTTCCTTATTATGACTTTGAAGTAATGGAAAATTATTTATCGGCATTGCGTTATTTAATGGTAAACACACAAGGTATGCGCAGGATGGGTAGTGCAGCGGTTGATTTGGCTTATACTGCCTGTGGCCGCTTTGATGGTTTTTTTGAGTATGGTTTACACCCTTGGGATGTGGCAGGTGGAGCTTTTATAGTGCAGCAAGCGGGAGGTAAATTATCAACTTTTAGTGGTGGTAATGATTATGTGTTTGATAAAACGTTAATTGCATCGTCAGGGGCTTTATATGAACCTTTTTATGAGGTTATAAAAACACATTTTAAACAATAATATTAGTAATAACAGGCTATGGAACCAATAATAAGTTTACAAAACGTACAGAAAAGCTATGGAAGCAAACAAGTGCTTTCCGGTATTAATTTAACTATTTATCCGGGACAGGTTATTGGTTATATAGGAGCCAATGGTGCGGGTAAAAGCACTACGGTTAAAATATTGTGTGGTTTAATAAGCGATTTTGAGGGCGAAGTTTTGGTGCATGGTATGAATGTAAAAACCGATGCTTTAAAAATAAAACAAAAAATTGGTTATGTGCCTGAGTTGGCCGAGCTTTACGAAGTATTAACTCCCCTTGAGTTTTTATCGTTTATGGCGGAGTTATATAGTATTGATTTGGATATAGCTCAGGAGAGAATGGTAAAAATGCTGACTGCTTTTGGTTTGGAAGCTAGTATGAATCAACGGATGGATACTTTCAGCAAGGGTATGCGCCAGAAGGTTTTAATTATATCTGGTTTGTTGCACAACCCGGATATAATTATTTTAGATGAACCGTTGAGTGGTTTGGATGCCAATAGTGTTATTATAGTAAAGGAGCTTATCAGCAAACTGGCTAAGGAGGGTAAAACCATTTTTTATTGCAGCCATATGATGGATGTGGTAGAAAAGGTTAGTGACAGAATTGTTTTAATTAATAACGGAAAAGTAGTTGCTGATGGCAGTTTTGAAGAGTTAAAACAACAACAGGGCAACCAAAGCTTGGAACAAATATTTTCGCAACTGACTTATAAGGAAGGTAACACGAATGCTTCGGATGAATTAATGAGTGCTTTTAATGCTTAATTTTTAACAGAATGAATGTAATTGATAAATTCCTTGTTATGTTGGTTCTGCTCCCTGAAGGCTTTTTCCGCCAAATGGGTGTTGACACCAAACAGCTAAAAGCAATACTGACCACTAAAATTATGATGGGTAACAGAATGCCCAGTAGTTTCAGAGGTTTTAAAGCGGCAAAACCGGGTAAAACCTCTCAAATGCAAGGTGTAAGAAACATGATTATATCAGTGTTTCTGGGTATGATGTTCCTGTTCTCTTTTTTTATTGGAGCTGATTATATTACTAAACTGAGTTTCTTTTTCTCCTTTTATATTTTCTTTTTGGCCTCGGTTTTAATAGCCGATTTCACAACTGTTTTAATTGATGTAAGGGATAATGCTATTATATTACCCAAGCCGGTTAACGATAGCACTTTTGTGGTTTCGCGCTTGTTGTACATTATAGTTTTTGTGACTAAAATAGTTATTCCGTTAACTTTGGTAAGCTTTGCTTTTATATTTTATACAGAAGGTTTCTGGGCATTTTTGGTATTATTCCTACTGGTTATATTGGCCACCTTGCTCACTATATTTTTAATTAATGCTGTATATATTCTGGTGTTAAAAATAACCACACCGCAAAGGTTTAAAAACATAATTTCTTATTTTCAAATTGTGTTTGCGGTAACGGTTTATGCAAGTTATCAGGTTGTACCTCGACTGATTTCAAAATCATCTATTAGCAGTTTTAGTTTAAAAGACTCCACTTGGGCTATGTTAACACCCCCTTATTGGTTTGCAGGTGCCTGGCAATATTTACATTCTTTTAATGGCGAATTGAAGTTACTTACATGCCTTTTACTGGCTTTGGTGGTTCCTTTTTTAAGTATTTATGTAGTGGTAAAATATTTTGCCCCTTCGTTTAACCAAAAGCTGGCTATGGTTGGCAGTACTGGTGATGAGCCAACTGCGACAAACGCATTAAAACAACCTGAAACCAAGATAAAAAGCGATAAATACGCCAAATTCTTTAGTTTGCTAATTACCAAAGCCGGGCCAGAAAGAATGGGCTTTTTGCATACATGGAAAATGACTGCACGAAGCCGCGATTTTAAAATGAAGGTTTATCCATCATTAGGATATTTGCTGGTTTATGCAGTACTTATATTTTTTAAGAACCCTGATGAGGGAGGTAAAGTTTCGTTACCGGACCCTAATTCTTTTATCTATATTTTTGTTATTTACCTGTGTAATTTTATACTGATAACGGCTTTAATGCAACTGAGTTTTTCTGATAAATACAAAGCCGCATGGATATATTATATAACACCTATTGAAAAGCCGGGAGCTTTGATACTAGGGGCAGTAAAGTCTATTATTGTTAAGTTTTATTTTCCTGTAGCGGCTCTTATTATTGGTTTGGCTTATTGGTTTGTAGGCATCAATGCTTTGCCCAATTTTATTTTAGGTGTTTGTAACCAAATGCTTATTGTGTTTGCTATTGCGTTTATTACGTTTAATAATTTACCGTTTTCTGTTTTAGCCAGTCAAAAAGTAAAAGGCAGTGGTTTTATTAGAGGTCTTGCGAGTATGATTATTCCCTTTAGTGTGGGTGCTGTGCATTATGCCATCAGTGATTATTGGCCAATTGTTTTTTTACTGATTGTATTATCGTGTATTGCCATTTGGATGGCCATGGACTCTATTAAAAATAAAGACTGGAGCCGCATACGGGTTAGTGAAGAAAACTAAGCATTTATAGAGGAAATATTGAAGTGCGACAAATGCATTAAAATGTTTTAATGGTTTGTTTTTTAGGGTTTTAAAGCAGTTTTTTAGCGGATGAATCTGAATAAAAAAACAGCAATAGCTTTTACAATATTGCTGTTTTTTTTGACATAATTGGGTGTTTTTACAACATCATTCCACCGGAAACTTCTATTCTTTGGGCGTTAATCCAACGGGCTTCATCGGTGCATAAAAAGGCTACCACACCTCCAATATCTTCTGCTTTTCCTACTCTTCCCAGCGCTGTTGCCGAGGCTATGGAATCGTTTAAATGTTTGTTGTCTCTTACTGCACCATTTCCAAAGTCAGTTTCAATGGCTCCGGGAGCAACTACGTTTACCCTTATTTTGCGTTCGCCTAACTCTTTTGCTAAATACTTAGTAAGTGTTTCAATGGCTCCTTTCATGGAAGCATAGGCAGCGTAACCGGGAAATGAAAAACGGGCCAATCCGGTAGAAATATTGATAATGCTTCCTCCGTCTTCCAAGTGTGGTAAAGCTTTTTGGGTAAAAAAGAAAACACCTTTGAATTGAATATTCATCAGCGTGTCAAACTGTTCTTCGGTAGTTTCGGCAAAAGGTACATGAATACCAATGCCTGCATTGTTTACTAAATAGTTGAATTTGTTGGTGTTGAAAGTCTGGCTTAATACTTTTTGTACCTCGGTAAAAAAGGGTTCAAAGCTTTTGGTATCAGCTACGTTTAGCTGCAGGGCTACCGCTTTTTGCCCCATGCTTTCCATTTGTTTTACAACAGCTTCGGCTTCTTCTTTTTTGCTGTTGTAGGTAAGTATTACATCTATTCCTTTTTTGGCCAGGTTTAAAGCCATGTCTTTACCTAAGCCGCGGCTTCCACCTGTAACTATTGCAATTTTATTTTGTATCATTTTTGTATTGAATTAATGATACAAACGTAGTCTGGATATTTAGTTAAATTATGGTGACAGTTTCAGTTTAAATGGTGACAGCTTCCGATTTTTTAAGTAAAAACAATTCCCGGTATTGTTTTGGTGTTTGGTTGGTGAATCGTTTAAAAAACTTGGTAAAGTTGGAAGGGTCGTAGGTAAGTGAAGTGGCAATGTTTCCTATTGATTCTTCATTTTTTTCTATCATTGATTTGGCAATGGTCAGAATTTTTTCTTCAAAAAAGTAACAAGGTGCTTTGCCCGTGGTAAGTTTAATGGTATTGCTTAAATGGGTTGGATGAATATGCATGATATCGGCAATGTCCCTTATTTCAAACATTTCGAGGGTGCGCCCATCGGTAATATCCAATAAATGCTTGTCTATCTCCTTTAAAAAAGTAGCCGTTATTTCGTGTTGGCGCGATAGTATTTTTTTAGGTATGGTCATTTGTTTGGTTAACAAGCAATGGGTTTTATAGTTTCAGGTTGTCGTTTTCGTCAAGTTCCCAAAACGGATTAAAAGCTACTTCAAACAAATACCCGTCAAGGTCTTTAAAATAGCCACTGTAACCACCCCAATATACTTGCTGGGCGGGTTTTATAATGGTAGCACCTAATTGTTTTACTTTTAATAAAACATCGTCTACTTCTTTTTCTGACTTAGCATTGTACGAAATAGTTAAACCATTGAATGCTGAAGGTGTATAAGGCAAGGTAGTATCTTCGGCTAATTCTGCCCGTGGGTGCAAGGCCAATGTTATTCCACCTAAAGGAAATAAAGCTAAGCCATCCATGCTTTTATCGGACTTTTTCCATCCAAGCCCTGTTTCATAAAAATGAAGCGACTTTTCAAAATCGTCAACGCCAAGCGTTATTAAGTTTAGTTTTTGTCTCATTTTGTAGTTCGAATATAGTTATTGAACTAAAAAATGCAAATACCGCTTATTCCGTTTTGCCTTTAAAAGCAGTGTAAATAGCCATGGCATGACACCCGTATTTTATAGAAACAAGTATAAAACCAAAGTACTTGCTTAAATAAAAAGCCACATCTACTTAACAGATGCGGCTTTTTGATGGCTGTATATGATTTAAGCGGGCATAAAGCTTTGGTATACCATTTGGTAATAAGTGCTTGCATGGTGTTGGTACAAAGCCTGCGTTGCCCATGGAGCAACAAGTGGAATATGTGTAAGTGCGGGTTGGTAAGTACCATTAATAGGGTTGATACCAAAACTTGGTTGAAGATAAAAATTTAATCCGGGAGGGTTTGTGCCTGTAGTAGCATTGGCTTTGGAAAAAAGGTCCATTAATAGCGCGTATGACCCCGGGTCTATACTCAATTCACTGTAAATATTGGTAATGTCTGAAGGCACAGGCGCTTGGTTTATATTGGCAGGACCCACTAAAAAGGGTGCTATATCTAAAGTGTTTGGTATGCGCCAATTAAAAGCAGCATTTGGATTCAAATGATCAACGTAATCGTTAAAATTGGTACCTCCGGCTGTTAAACCTGCAAACGACCACATAGCCATATTACAATAGGTATTTCCATTAAACAATATAGCATTTAAGTAGCTAAACATTACGGGTGTAAGTGTACCGCCTAAACTATGCCCTGTAACATAAATATAAGCATCGCTGTTATTGGCTATTGTATTTTGTAGAAAGGTAAGGGCTGATTGGTTTGTATTGGGGTCTGTAAGGCCCAATAAATCACTCATACCATTAAAAGCCGCTAATGATATGGTTATGTCGTCATATATTATAGAGGAGGGAACGTTTGGCAAGGTATTAAGCGGAACAATGGTATCTACCTTCAGGTCTTCATTAATCCAGGAGCTCAGGCTAATAGGGTCGGTACCCCTAATAACCACAAAATATTCGCTGCTGCTTTTTACTTGTGCTATAAACATTAAACTGTTTGTAGCAAAGCCATTAACGGGCGAAAAGGCCGGTCCCCACACAATGCTTGTTTCTAAGGGTGTATTGGGTTGAATGGGTGGATTGTTAGGGTCGTAATTGTTGGGGTTGTAAGGGGTATTATAAGCATTGGTTACTGCATTGGCTATAGCCGGACCGCTTACGGAACCTCCGTTATTAAGGTACGATATTTCGCATAGTCCTATGGCAGTTACCGGATAGGCATTGTAGTTGTTTTCGTTAAATACTTGCATTGGTGTAATGATTAGTTTTTTACCTACTCTATTATCGCTTTTCGGTTTGGGCGTTTTGGCAGAGCAAACTAAAGGGAGTAAAAGCGCCTTTTTGAACATATAAATAACCGATTATAAAAACGGGTATTTATACCTATAAGAGAATAGGCAAGGGTATAATGGCAAAAAATATGGCTACTGATGGTATATTTTTTTAAGTTGGGTATACAATACGTCCAAGCCCTCATCGGTCTCATCGGTTTGGGCATTGGTAAGGAGTATATAAGCCCTGTTGGTGTTTTTGTAAATATATACTTTGCTTAAAAAAGTACCGGGGTTGCCTATATTGTAACTGTATGTTTGTTGGTTTTCATCGGTAGCCCAAAACCAGCCTACTGAAAAGGTTTGCAAGCCAAAGTGTAAAAACTCAAACTCTTTTTTGCTCAGCAAGCTTGATTTGCCTGCTAAACCCGCCAGTTGCAGTTGAATAAACCGGGCGTAATCGTTTATGCTCATGTGTATATTTCCGGCAGCCAGCAACCAGTTCAGCTTTTGGTTTTCCTGAGGTGGCTCGGGTTTCAGGTTACTGTCATGTCCCCACGGTTGTAATGTATCGGTTAAGTTTGGTGGTCCAAAGCCTATGTGTATATTCAGTTGTTTGGCTAAATCTGTTACCAGCTCTTTATAAGGTTTGCCCGAAACCTTTTCCAGCATAAGGGCTGCGGCTATGTATCCTAAGTTAGAAAAATGAATGCTATCCCCGCTCATTACGGGTTTTTGCTGAAAAAACCATTCGGTAAACTGGTAACGTTGTTGGGCTTCGTTGCCTGTAAATTGGTTGGGTGCTGGTTTACTATAGGTATAGGTATAGGGGAAAAGACGTGTTCTGAAACTAAGCAATTGAAGCAAGGTAAGCTGATGGTAAGCGGGCTTGCTTTTGGCTTTCAGCTCGGGGTATAAATCGAAAAACCGGGTGTGCCAGCTAATTTTGCCTTGCTTAACCAATAAAGCAGCAATAAAACCTGTAATGGCTTTGGTGTTAGAGCCTATTCTGAATAAATCCGTTGCCTGTGCTTTATAAGGGGTGTTTACCCTTTGCACGCCCAGTGTTTGCATTTCCAAAATATGATCGGCAGAAACAACTGCATAGGCCAATTCGGGTATATGGTAATGTATACGAACGCTATCGGCAAAATGCGAGCGTGTTTGTGCAAAGGAAGCTGTGGTGAGTAGTAGCAACAAGCTTGCGCCTGTAAATGCTTTGGTAAATGGGTTCAATTATTCTTTTGGTTTTAAATATTTCCAGTTTCTTATTTTGCCTTCGCTTATCCACTCTATAGCGGTGTCTAAACGTTTTTGTTGGGTGCTTTCTGTTTTAGCTTCTTTAGCCCATTCTACATATTCTTTCTTATTACTGTAGCTAAAGTTTTCAAATACGGTCCATGCCTTTTTGTTTTTGCTTAAAGCTTTGGTAAAGTAATCAGGTATTACCAATTCGGTTTTTTCTTTAACAGGTTTAGCAGGTAATTTTATACCATCGTCATTTAGTTTTTTAGCCTGTTTTATAAAATCAATAATTACCTTATCTGGCGGAAGGTCTTTTAATCCGTTATTCTTCCCAGGTTTCCCATGGCTTCACCGCCCTGGTTGGAGCGTTCCTGTAAATAACCTTCAGGGTCATTCAGTAAAGAAGGTTTCCAGAATCCAAAAGCAACATGTTGCTTAAACGATGCCATGCTGCAAAAAGGGCCCTTGTAATCAAAGCTGGGCATACCCCATTTAATGGTTTCCTGCACCTCCGGATTGGCCTGGTGTATGAGTTTTCGTAAATGTTTTAATATGGGTTGTGCAAAAGGTTGTGCCTTTGCTATGTATGCATCTATGCGTTGGTCGGGTTGTTCCATAGGGGCGTATGTTATTTATTATGAGTAAGCCATTGCAAGGAAATAAATAGTGTGTACGTTTCCTAAAAAATTTATGCTTTTTATGCTGTTAGTTTAAGTACGTTTATGATAAAAGCCATATTACGTAATTGTAAAAACACATTGGTTTAATAGCATATAAAAGCTAAACTTGCAGCCCTTATGAGTATAGAAAACAGTGTACTTTTAAAAGCGTATCAATTAATGTGTACGGCAAGGGCTATGGCTGATATTTATGATGCCAACCGTGCTATTACCAAATACGTTCACTCCACCAGCAAAGGCCACGAAGCAGTGCAATTGGCATTGGCTTTTCAGCTACAGGCTTTTGATTTTGTGGCTCCTTATTACCGCGATGAAAGTTTGTTATTGGGCTTGGGTTTAACACCTTACGAACTCATGTTACAACTTTTAGCCAAGGCCGATGATCCATTTTCTGGCGGACGTACCTATTATGCGCATCCATCATTGCGCAGAGAAGGTATCCCGGTTATGCCGCACCAAAGCAGCGCTACAGGTATGCAAGCTATTCCGGCAACGGGTATGGCACATGGCGTAGCTTATAAAGAAAGTCAAGGGTTAAACAACCCGAACGAAAAACCCGTAGTGGTTTGTAGTTTAGGCGATGGTTCGGTAACCGAAGGCGAAATAGCTGAAGCATTGCAAATGGCTGTTTTGAAAAAGTTACCGATGGTTTATTTTGTGCAGGACAACGACTGGGGCATTAGTGCCAGTGGCGAAGAAATGCGTGCCATGGATGCTTACGAGTATGCCGCAGGTTTTAAAGGATTGGAAAGACGCAGGGTTGACGGAAGCGATTTTGTGGCTTCGTATCAGGCCATTAAAGAGTGTTTGGCTTATGTACGTATTCACCGTGCGCCTATTTTGTTACATGCCAAAGTACCTTTGTTAGGTCACCATACTTCAGGGGTGCGCAAAGAGTGGTACAGAACGGATGATGATATGGCTAAACACACAGCCATTGACCCGTTTGATAAATTAAAAATGTATTTGCTGGACAATGGCATTGCCAATGCACAGGAAATAGAAAAAATTAATACAGAAGCTACTGCTTATGTAGCTACCCAGTTTAACGATGCTGTAAATGCACCGGAGCCTACTTTAGCCAGTTTGGAAAACCATGTGTTTGCGCCTTCGCAAGCCGCAACGGAAGTAGGTAACAGAACACCCGAAGGCAAAGAACCCAGTGTAATGGTTGATGCTGCTTTACATGCCGTTGATGAAATTATGCGCAAACATCCGGAAGCTATATTTTACGGACAGGATGTGGGAGCAAGGTTAGGAGGCGTATTTCGCGAAGCAGCTACTTTAGCCGGAAAATATGGCGATAACCGGGTATTCAATACGCCTATTCAGGAAGCCTATATTGTAGGCTCAACCGTGGGTATGAGTGCAGTAGGTGTTAAACCTATTGTTGAAATTCAGTTTGCCGATTATGTATGGAGCGGTGTGAATCAGTTGGTATGTGAAATTACCAAATCGAGTTACCTAACCATGGGTAAGTTTCCCGTAAGTTGTGTTATACGTATTCCTATAGGTGCTTATGGTGGGGGAGGTCCTTACCACAGTGGCAGTATAGAGTCAACTTTATTAACCTTAAAAGGTATAAAAATAGCTTACCCAAGCAATGCAGCCGATATGAAAGGCTTAATGAAAGCGGCTTACTACGATGGCAATCCGTGTATTATGTTGGAGCATAAAGGTTTGTACTGGAGTAAAAACCCGGGTACTGAATTAGCCCGTTGCATTGAGCCAGATGAAGATTATATATTGCCATTTGGCAAAGCCAATATAGTTTTACAAGCCAGCGATGAAGCCATAGAAAATGGCGAAAGCTGTACCATTATTACCTGGGGTATGGGCGTATACTGGAGCTTAACCGCTGCCAAGCAGTTTGCAGGCAGGGTTGAAATAGTTGACTTACGCTCGTTACAACCATTAGACGAAGAAACCATTATGGCGAGTGTAGCCAAGCATGGTAAATGTTTGGTGGTAACGGAAGAGCCTTTGCTTAACTCGTTTGCCGAAAGTTTGGCTGCACGTATTATGCAAAACTGTTTTACCAAGCTAGATGCTCCTGTAATGACCATTGGTGCTAAAAACTTACCGGCAGTGCCTTTAAACATGGGTTTGGAAGCAGAAATGTTGCCTAATGCCGATAAGGTAGCTGCTAAGTTGGGTGAACTGCTAAATTACTAATACATGGCTTTTATTTTATGTATTGAAACCGCCACGGAGATTTGCTCGGTAGCCATTGCCCGCAATGGGGAAACCATTGCGTTGGCAGAGGATGCTTTGGGCAATAGCCATGCGGCTCAATTACATATATTGGTAGGTAAAGCTTTGCACGCAGCAGGCATTACTTTACAACAACTGGAGGCTATAGCCGTAAGCAAAGGCCCCGGCAGCTATACCGGTTTACGGGTAGGTATTTCGGCTGCTAAAGGTTATTGTTATGCCTTACAAATTCCATTGATAGCCATTAATACGTTGCAGAGTTTAGCCAATGGTTATTGGTTAAAAAATCCTCATTTTTCAGGCTTGGTTTGCCCTATGATAGATGCACGCAGAATGGAAGTGTATTGTGCTTTATACAATGCAAAGCTGCAAGAGGTAATGCCTACACAAGCCAAAATAATAGACCAAGAATCATTTAAAGCAGACTTACTACAAAACGAAATTGTTTTTACAGGCAATGGCGCAGCTAAATGTGAAAGCACTATTAACACCCCTCATACACCCAATGCTCTATTTGATGTTTCTGTGGTGTGTAATGCCTCTTATTTAAGCAACCTGGCCCAACAGGCCTTTACCCAAAAACAATTTGAAGACGTAGCTTATTTTGAGCCTTTTTATTTAAAGGACTTTGTAGGTACGGTGGCTAAGAAGTTGGTGTAAGTAACTACTTCGGAAATACAGACATATTGAACGTAGTCTAAACATATAATTGCTTGGTTCCTCTCTGCTTAGCATAGCATTGTCTGAAATGTTCTATTGCATACACTTTTATAAATTATCCGGGCAACCCATACTACTATTTTGTAGCATGGGAACAGCTTTTGGGAAACTCTCTCCAAAAATTATAAGTGTTGCACCTAAGTTTGGATTTATGCCTGCAAAGGTATAGTGTATGCCGAAAAGCTAATAGAGTAGGCTTATCCATTATCAAAATAAAACTATGAAACAATTTTTTATTTGCTTAGCATTTTTAGCAATGCTGTTTGCTCCAATGAGTAGTTCGTCACAAGTAATCGACCTTAGGACGGGGGTCAATTCAGGAGGTATTATGTCTACCGGTTCAGCCGATGATACATGGACAGTCTTGGTTCCCGGATCCTCCACTTATCAAGCTGCATTATGTGGTACTGGCGTGTCTACTGGTCCAGTAATTCCATATGCATATTTAGCAGGACTTAGTTCGAGTGTAAAATGGATTACTCCTTATATAGACGGCATAGGTAACCATCTTTATACCGCACCAATGGGCTATTATTATTACAAAATGACTTTTGATTATCAGGAAGGTTGTTTGGCCAAGGAAGCCACATTTAATTTTGATTTGATAGGTGCAGATGACCAGATTAACCAGATTAGCGTGAATGGTCATCCTTATGTTGTTGCATACGGTTTCAATGCCTTTTCTACAAATGTTAGTCTCTCTATTAATCCCAACGATATTCAGCCGGGTATCAATGAGATTGTTTTTGCCGTTTATAACTATGGTAATATTGTAGAGCCTTATTCCCAAACAGGAATGGAGGTTGATGGCAATCTTACTATTATATCAGGTCCTGATGCTTCTTTCTGTATAAACACCGCTACAAGTTCAGGTCTGTCTGTTACGGCCAATAGTTCGGGTGGAACCCACGAATGGAAGATATACAGCAGTCCTACAGGTAATGTTGGTTCTTATACATACTTAGGTAACTCAACAGATCCTTCTTGCTATTACACAGGTGGCCCATGTTGGCTAATTAAACACACGTTAACAAATGACTGCGGTACAGCTTGTGTAGCGCAAAGCGCTTGCTACCAATTATGTGAAAGTTCTGTAACGGAAGGCTGTTCAGAATTAACACCCCCCACTAACCTCGTATACGATGGATCAACAAATGTGCTTTCTTGGGCGCCTGTTTCCGGAGCTGTTTCCTATACCATACAATTAATTATCAATGACCCCGCTTGTTGTAATGATGGTAATGGAAGTCCTGGTATTTTATTCACAGTTAGTGTAACCGGTAATTCCTTTGTAGTCAATGTTGCTGCCCTTGCTGCACTCGGTGTAATAGGAGACCCTTCTTGTTTCTCGTGGAGTGTTACTGCTGTATGTGCAGATGGGATTACTGCAAAATCTGAAAAGAAATGTGCATTTCCTAGAGCTGTTAAAGGACCGAGATCGCCAGTTGCTCCAACAGGTGTATTAGATACAAAAACAGATATTACTAATATGGTTAAAATGTATCCTAATCCTACCAAAGGATCAGTAATGATTGACTTTTCTGCAAAAAGTGAGGTAGCATTCAGCGTTACCATTAACGATATGAGTGGCAAAACCATGAAAACCTTTGAAAATCTTAAAACCAAAGATGCCAAGCACAGCGTAAAATGGAATACTGAATCTGTAAGCAAAGGAACGTATATTATTAGGATTCAAACTTCAGATGGCCAGGTTGTTTTCAAAAAACTGATAGTAGAATAAAAAGCATTAGCTTTAAATAAAAAAGACTGGTAACTTCTGTTATCAGTCTTTTTTCTATTATTGTATGATGCAATCAGTAAATAAAAACATGAAAGAAATTGATACCACTTTGTTTTTAGAAGAGCTGCAAAAAAGAGTGGTTGTTCCGGAAGGGCAGTATGAAGAGTTTCTTAGCTTATGGGAGTTTAAAAAGTTTAAACGAAATGAGTACATTTTGCAGGAAGGCGAAGTTCCTAAGTTTTCCATTTTTGTGTTAAAGGGCTGCCTGCGCCAGTATATTGTAAATGAAAAAGGCGAAGAGTCCATTGTGTATTTTGCAGAAGAAAGACACTGGATTGGCGACTTGCCCGCCATGCGAAGCAAAGTAGCTTCCGCGTTTATTTTCCAAGCCATAGAAGAATGTGAATTGCTTACCATTAGTGCAGCGAATTGGGAAGAGGCTTTTATCAGGTTTCCTTGGTGGACACAAGCACATTTAACAGGCTACCAGAAATGGGCTGCAAAAATGCAACAGCAAATGGCCGATTTAAATACCCAAACAGGTGAAACAAGATATTTAACTTTACTGAAGGAGAAGCCGGGCTTATTTCAACGTGTACCCCAACATTATATTGCTTCTTATTTGGGCATAAGCCCCGAAACGTTGAGCCGCATTCGCAAAAAAATATTCAACCTTTAAAATTTCTTGACAATAGTCAACGTTCCGAGGCTATTGCTGCCAGTAGGTTTGTGCCATCATTATTTTTTAAACCAATAAAAAACAAACTATGGCAACAACAATTATTAACACGCAACAAGTAGAAAACTTTGCTAAATGGAAACAAGGTTTTGAAGCAGGCGAAGCAATGCGCGCGCAAGCAGGAATTATTATCAAAGGCATTTACCAGGCAGTAGATGACGAGAATTCAGTTACTATTATTTCAGAAGTACCAAACCCCGATGTGGCAAAGGCCTTGTTCTCTTCGGCAGCTATGAAAGAAGTAATGGCAAAAAGTGGTGTTATTTCAGCTCCTGAAATAAAAGTATTAACTCAAATGTTTTAAGCCCGTTGTTATGAAACATACAAAAAAAGTATTAAGCATAGTAATATTATTGATAGCAATGGCAACAGCACAAGCATTTTCAGGTTTTAACAACAGTAAAGTTGTAATGATGGTTACGTTGGAAGTAAACAACTATACCGATTGGAAAAAAGCATTTGATGCAGGCGCACCTGTTCGTGAAAAAGCAGGCATAAAAGTATTATGTATTTGCCGTTCTGTAACCAATGAAAACCAATTGGTAGTAGTAGAAGAGGCAGAAAATGCAGAAGCAGCCCATAACTTCTTAAAAGTATTGCAAACAAGGCAAAAGTCAGGCGACTTATCTAAGCTTGATGTTAAACTATTTGATAAAGCTGAATAATTAGTAGACAATTAAAGCAAAAACCCTAAAAACTGTATAAGAAAAGTTTTTAGGGTTTTAATAGTCTTGACTTCGCTTTTCTTTTATTTCCCAATGCAAAACGTACTAAAATATTAGCTAATAAATGATTTGCAATTTATTCCTCATAATGAGGCTTTTTTTTCACGAGCATTTGTATGTTATTTTCTGGAAACCCTTGAAAACAAAGAGAAAATTGTAATGGCATGATTTTGTAACTATACAGTATATCATTTATCATTCAACGTTTAAAATATAAAAATCATGAAAACCGAAGACAACAAAAACATTAATCCGCAAAGCACGAATCGCAATGAGGATACCAAAAGAACGAATCCTACTGTAACAACCGGCACAAATAATCGTAACGAGGAACCAACCAAAACTCCTAAAAAAGAAGAGCCATGGAAAAATCCTGATCCTACTTCTCCTGAGAGAAAACACGAAATATATGCCAGTAAAAAAGATTCATCTATCAATCATGAAGATGATAGGGAAGATTCAAACGATGACCAGATTAATCAACGTCCTGAATCAAGAAATACTAACACTCCTACCAATACTTCGCGTAGAGAAGACAGTGATATTGACAGACAAGATGATGACCAAATCAATCCTTAATCAAATAAAAGGATTGATTTGAGTAATAAAAAAGCAGCTTAACGGCTGCTTTTTTTATGTTACGTATTTAAACACGATCGAATTTGAAAAGTGCCAAATCCCTGTTCCTGGTTCCTTTTATCTGCTCGCAAATAAGTTGTGCAGCAATGGTACTAAATGTAATTCCGTTGCCCCCAAACCCCAGTGCAAAGTAGGTATGAGGATATTTTTTGTATACCCCAATAAAAGGCAATGCATCTTTTGTAATACCAAATGTTCCTGTCCAGCTAAATTCGGGAATCATTGGCTGGTGAGGAAATAATTGTTGAAAGTCTTTGGTAAGTTGTTTGGTTTTTTGTTTCAATAATTTGTCCCGTCTGGCAGGGTTGTAAAAAGGTTCATCTCTTCCTCCAACCATAATTCTTCTGTCACTTGTTGTGCGCATATACAAGTACGGATCTGCAGTATTCCATATCATGGCATTCTCTTTCCAAAATGCATCAGCACCGCCAATATTTTCAGAGGCTAGTGCATAGGTAGCATGTAGCGTAACAATTTTTTTCTGTATAAAATGTTCAATTTCGTAACCGCTGGCATTAATTACCTTTTTTGCGCTGATGGTAAAACCATCAGTAGTCAGTAATTTTACACTGCGGGGCAGATAGGTTATTTCAGAAACAGTTGTTCTATCGTACACCCCACACCCTTTATTTATATTGTATTGATGAATATTATGTGCAAGTAAGTATGCATTTACACAGGCACCTTTATGAGAAAGCAGTGCAAGGGGTGCTTTAAATCCGTAACCCTCTTTAATATCTTTTTCGTTTAATAAATCAAGCGTAAAACCCGCACTTTTTCTGGCTTTATATTCCTGCTGCAATAGCGCAGTATCTTTTTTAAAAGCGGCATAGTACAGGCTTTTTTTCAATTCAAAATCCTTGTAATTAACAGTGGTACTTATTTCGTTTAATCGGTCAATGGCGTTTCCACATAAAATATAAGCGCGCTCTGCACTTCGTTTTCCAATTAAAGCACTCAGTTCATGTAATGGTTTATCCAATTCGTACTGTAGTAATGATGTGCTGGCACAAGTGCTTCCCAGCCCTATAGTTCGTCCATCAACTACTATGCAGTTTATTCCGGCATTGATGAGTTCATGCGCACATAAAGCGCCTGTAATTCCTCCTCCTATTATAACCACATCTGCTTGTATGTTTTGTGCAAGCTTTGGATAATTATAAGGTAATCCGTTTTTAATAAGCCAATAGGGATAGCCACTTTTTAAATTCATCATGCTTTATTAAATGCAAAAAGCCAGGCATCTTTACAGACACCCGACTTAATGCTTTTTCCTATGAAAGAAAGATTTTTATTATTTACATTTTATCTTTTATTGCCATTGCCATTTCCAAGTGATGTCTTAATGCCGGCAAAGAGCTGCTGAAAAGATTTCTAATTTCCGGATCGTGTGCTTTCTCAGCTGCTGCCTCTGATAATTTAATTGCTTTCTCATGATCGCTTACTATTTTTTCAATATAGGCTTTATCATATTCTGCTCCTTTTTTATCGCTGCAGTCTTTAATTTCCTTCATTTGGTCGTCAGTTAATTTTACAGGTACTGAAACTTGTTTTTTGTCGGCCAATGATTTTAATGACACATTCATTTTAGCATGTGCTTCAACCATTTCAGAAGCAAGGGTTTTTACATTATTGCTTACTGCTTTTTGTTTTGCATGTTGCGATGCTTCCAGTTCGTATATACCTATACTGTATGCATCAACTAAATATTGCGCATCGTTTTCTGCATCGTTGCTTGCAAATTTTGCATCGTTATGGTCTTCGGCTACCTCTTTTGTATCTTTTGTTTGCGGACTATCTCCACATGAAGTAAGAACTAATAACAGGGCTAAAAGAAGAATCCAGCCAAGGGCTATTATTTTAATGGTGCGGTTCATTGTTACATGGTTGCTCATAGTATTGTTTGTTTAGAGTGTGTATAAAACTTCCATATACTAAATGAAAGTACTTCATCATTTCAAAAAACTGTGCCAATACGATTTAAATGAAAATAATTTAATAGTATAAAAACAATTGAAATAGATTGGAAATGCCTGTTAACATTAGCATTTCATTTTTTTTCAAAAACATTTCAGCATTGTAATACACCTGTTTTATGGGTAAAAAAACGGGTAAAAATATCCTCATTTTTTTAAGCTGATTCCACACTTTTTTATAATTCCACAGTGTTTATTGTTGGTACAGTTTTTACACCTTGTTACTTATATATCCAAAGCAAAGAACGGTAAAGCCTTTGCTAAACACGATTCAAGAAACTTTATATCAAAAACTTTAATACTTAATAATATGATACCAGAACAACCATTTGAAAAACGCGAACACGGGCTTACCGGTTATGCAGCATTAGACTTTCACAAGCAGGAAGATTTTAATGTATTGGCAGCAAATATTACAGACTATAACCCCGACAGGTTTGATCCGGTTGCTTTGAAAATAATGGCCAGCGAATCAGGCATTATAGCTACGCTGTATGCGTTGGATAAATCGGCTCGTGAGAAAGATGGTTACCCGGATAATAAATTACCCGTGAAAAAATTTAAGCTTGAAATGGAGTGGAAACAGTTTATGGGTTATATCAAACATTTTGATTTGATTGTTTCGAACGAAGCCTACTCCATTGCGGATATGGTGGTGATTAATAAATAAGTTGGGGAATAATTACCTCAACTTTATTTTAAGCATTAAATCGTGTATTGTTTTCCCCATCGGGAAAAGGTATAAACCTTTACTCTTCAGGTTTTCTTTGAGTACGGTTATATTATTAGTGCCCGTTTCCAGAATGGCGTTGTTTAATTCTCTTGGGGTTATATCCCATTTCCTGGTCCAGTATTGAACATCGTTTGCTTCAAGCGGGTTAATGTAATAAGTGGGTTTCATTTGAAAGGTTTTTTGTATAAAAAGCAAATTCTGTTCCGAAGCGTTATTTTTGTAACTCAGTTACTTTTGCAACCTTGTTGTTTTTGTGTCGTTTAAAAAAGGTTGCTTTGTGTGGCATAATATCTCCTATTAAATAACCGTAAGGTTTTAAGTAAGGAATTCTGTCAAAAATAATTTTTATTACAGCTACCAGTGGAATGGATAAGAACATGCCTGATATGCCCCAGATACTTCCACCCACTATTACAATAATAACAGATACCAGGGCATTAATTTTAACGCGTGATGCTACCACTTTTGGAATAATAATATTGTTATCAATAAATTGAATACAGGCATACAACAGCAGTACAAAAAGCGCATAAGAAGGTTCTTTGGTTACAAGCGCAATGGCAACCGGGAAAACCATGGCTATAATAATTCCGATGTAAGGAATAATATTTAAGAGCGCGCCAATAATGGCCCACAGTATAGCGTAATCTATTCCCAATAATAAAAGCCCTACAGCATTCATCACGGCAACAATCAATGC
Source organism: Bacteroidota bacterium (assembly GCA_040388375.1). Taxonomy (NCBI): domain Bacteria; kingdom Pseudomonadati; phylum Bacteroidota; species Bacteroidota bacterium. The sequence goes on from JAZKBU010000004.1 coordinate 262,654, forward strand.
TTCTATCATTAAACCTGTAAGATAATTTTGCATCACTGTTTTTGATTCTATAATAATATCTTTGGTCATGGCTTGTTTTTGCTCCGGAACTACTTTTTGAATAAAAGCAACAAACAAAGGTTCATAATACAGCATCATAACGGTATAAATAGGAAGTAATATGAGAAGTGCAAGCACACCTGTTAAAGTAGTTAAAGTAGTGCCGATATAAGTTTTGCTATCCTCCATAAAATCATTTTTTAAATCAGTAAGCCAATGCTGAATGTTTCCGGTTTTAATATGAAAAGTTTGTGAAAACCACTGAACACTTTTAGCGAGCAATGCTTCAATTTTTTTTTCAAGCTCGGGTAGCGACTCTGAAAAGGAAGCGAGCTGCAGCGATATAGAATATACCAAACCTGCAATTACTATAACTGCAAGCAACATGGTAATGGTCAGAGCTAAAACACGAGGTACTTTCCTGTCTTCAAAAAATACAACAATAGGGCTTAGCGAGATAGCAAAAAATGCAGCAAATATTAACGGAATAATAATATCCTGACCGATGTACATGATAAATGTAAAAAGGGTAACTGCAACAAGAATACAGGATATATTGAATAGTTTTGGTTTAGGCGCTTCCATAGGTTTAAGGTAATTTATATTGTAGAGTAGGAGGTAAAATAAAAATCCGCTGCAGAGGCGGATTTTTATTACAACAAAATAGAGTAGATAGATTATCTGTCTCTGTGTGTAGGTGAAGATTTTGAAGGATTTTTAGTTGAAGCGTTTTTGTCAACTTTAGAATCAACTTCTGCATCTTTTTTCAAACCTGACTCATTTTTAGTATTCAAGTTTTTAGATTGACCTGAAACATCTCTGTCGTTTTGTTTACGTTGGTCGTCTTTTTGATTTGGTTTTTGCGTTTGCATAATTCTTTTTATTAAAGGTTGTGTTTAAACTTAAAGCAAAAGCATGCCATTTTTTAAAAGAACAACTTACTATCCTCCAGTTCCCTTTATTAATGGGCTTTTATACCTTTTCTAAGTATTATTAATCAATATACAGTAACTATTTTATGTGGCATTTTATCCCGCATTTGTAATTTCATTCGGGAAATTTTTTCCATATATTTTATTAAAGCCATTTATATTGTTTACACTGCATTAGCCTGTAAGTATTCAAACAACTATTCAGAGCCCGTATAAAGCACAAAAAGCACATAATATTATATTGTCTGCTTTTGTGAGTGGCCTGAAGTGCTAATGATACAAGGTGTAAACCTGTACCTACGGTTATCAGGTATCTATATGTTTTGAATCAGGGCCGTCTTGGTCCATTTTTTTATTGATTTCTTTAACGTTTACAATAAACTTACCGGTATCGCCATCTGAATACATACCATAAGCATTGATTAGTAAACCTTTTTGGCCATCCTCCGTTTGGAGCGCATATAATATAGCATTATCGCTTGGATCGCTATCGCCTTCAAAGCGATAAAAGTTTACAATTTTAACATCGTCCGAAGTATAGCGCTGTCCTGAGTCAGCAGATTCTAATAAATTGCCTTTAACAGTATACTCTTCTTTAAAACCGTCTCCTTTTAGCTTATTCATGCATGAAGAGAGGGTTTTCATCTCAGTTTTTTCTGTGTTTTCCATGTTAGTTTTTTCCATAACATATTACAAAACCATGCCAACGCCCTTTTTATTCGTTTTGCTTGGGCTCCCAAACAAAAAGTGTGGCAAAGAATTCCCACATGAGTAAAAAATCACCACATATCCTATTTACCCATTTATCTTTAATAATTGTTGAATAAGTAGCAATGGCGGTATTCTTCACCGTTTGTATAAATGAGGGTACGATTTTGAAAGAGTAGAAGTACAAATTAAAAATAATCAATTATGAAAACAATCGTACTTAAAACAAAACAGGCAGTGCAGCATGTGAAAAATATTTCTCTTCTTATCATTGCAATTAGTGTAACATTTTCTTTAAACGCTCAAACATGGGGAACTCAAAGTTCTTTAATTACCGATGATATCAACGGGCTTACTTTTTCTAAATCGGTTAATACCGGATTTGCCGTTGCTTCAGGTGGAAGAATTATTAAAACAACCAACAGTGGAAACACTTGGGTTTTACAAAACTCAGGAACAGTAAATAACCTTTCGGCTGTTAGCTTCTCTAACAATATTATTGATACAGGTTATATTGTAGGTGATAGCGGTCTTGTATTGATGACCATTAATGGCGGGTCAAGCTGGTCAATGATTCCAAGCGGAACCACTGCTCAATTAAATGATATCTCTATAAAAAACGGAGAAGGCTTTATAGTTGGTGATGGCGGAGTAATTTTACGTGTTTCAGGAACAAGTATTACCCCACTTACTTCAAATACAACCAACAATTTGTACAGTGTGTTTATGATGAACAGCACCAGCGCAGTAGTAGCAGGAGGAGGCGTTCTTACAGCCACTTTACTTATTACCTACAACTCAGGAACCGTATGGACTCCTGTTTCAACCGGAGCCAGCTCACAATTAAATGATGTGTTTTTTATAAACGATTCAACTGCTTATGTAGTTGGAAACATTGGAACCATTCTTAAAACAACTAACTATGGTGCTAATTGGACCACTCAAACAGGAGGAGGATTAAATAACTTAAATGCAGCTTATTTTGTAAGTAAAGACAGCGGTTATATAGCAGGTGCAGCAGGTACTCTTTTAAGAACTATAAATGGAGGAACCACATGGACAACTGCCGTAAGCGGAACTACCAACGAGTTAAAAGATATTGCTTTTACAGATCAGTACAGAGGTTATGCAGCCGGTGTTGCCGGAACAGTTATCAGAACTTGCCCTACCGTAATGTTTGATGCTTCGCCTAACGACAGTATCTGTATTCATAGCTCTGCAAACTTTACCAATCAAAGTAAAAATGCTACCAGCTATATATGGTTACAAGATGGAGATACTGTTAGTTTAAATACAGATTATAGCTATCAGTTTGACACAGTAGGAAACTATTCTATCAGATTGATTGCAGATAACGGAACTTGCCAAAGCAGTTTAACACAAGTTGTAAATGTAGGAGCAGCACCAGTAGTTAATTTAGGTAATGATACAACTATTTGCTCTACCTGTACTATTACCTTGAATGCAGGTAATGTGGGTTCAACCTATAAATGGTTCAGAGATGGTGTTGCTACTGGAGTTGTTTCAAGAACAAATACAGTTGGTGTTGCCGGTACTTATAGAGTTGACGTAGAAAACGCCAATGGTTGCGTTACGTCAGATTCAATAAAAGTAAGCCTTTCTACAGGAGTAGAAACACTTTCAGGAAACCTAGTGGATTTGGTTATCTATCCTAATCCTAATAACAAAGTATTTGCCCTTGACTTTTCAGTTAAACAAAAACAAGAAACTGTAATTACCATTACCAATATTATTGGTGATGTAGTTTATTCTGAATACATAGCCCAAGCGGGTAAATATGCTAATAAAATTTCTTTGGAAGCATTTTCATCAGGTGTTTATTTTGTAAACATTAAAAGTGGTGATAGCAGCCAAACAATGAAAGTAGTTACCTTTTAAGGTATACCAAATTCAATAATTTAGGAGGGCGTAACAGGTAAAACTGTTACGCCCTCTTTGCATTTCGTATAAATAAAACCACTGCTTATATAAACAAAATGTTTGTACAGGCTTGGTTTTTAATTATATTTCGCTATTATTGAGTGAAATATAAATTACCTCTATAAATTTAAGATGAGCCCTGTTCAAAAAAATATTATTAAGAAATTAATAATTGCAGATGATGATCATGACGACCAGATTCTGTTAAAAGAAGCTCTGGAAGACTTTGAAAATCCCCCAGCCACCCAAATGGTTTCAGATGGATGCCAACTAATCAAGGTACTTGAAAATTCACCACTTCCGAGTCTTGTTTTAATGGATTTAAATATGCCTAATAAAAACGGAATTGAATGTTTACTTGAAATCCGTTCCAATACTAAATTCGACAGGCTTCCTATAGTAGTATTATCTACTTCAAAAGATCCGCATGATATAGAAGCGTGTTATAACAGTGGAGCAAATCTTTTCTTTTCTAAGCCTTATACGTTTAAAGAACTTAAAACATTGGTACACTCCGTACTAAATGTAGACTGGCAATCATTTGTTGGACACAGGCTTAACAGGCAGGAATTTATAGGCATAGCTTTAAAAGGACAATTTCCTTCCCATCTTCTTGTAACAGCTTAATTCTTTCAGTAGGTAGTTAAAGGACGGAGAGTTATTGATAGCTCAAGCAGCATATCAATACATTGCTGTGCAATACCCTTTAATAACATCTTACACTAAATCGGAGCCACTTTATTTCTGCAACCTGTTTACTAATTGGGTGGTATAATTCTTGAATTACTTTCTGCTGAAAACTTAATAGTATGAAAGCAGGAAATGACGACTTCTCATCAGACAAAATGAGTATTGATGAGACCACAAAAGAAAATATCCAAAAATATATAGACCAAGGTGAGGGTGCTATTGACAGGCGGGTTCGTGAACTTGATAACAAATGGGATATGGAAAAAACAATTCGTTTTAATATATCAGTATTAGCTCTTGCAGGTGTTTTGTTTGGCACTTTTAAAAAAAGAAGATGGTCCGTTTTATCGGTAGCCATTACTGCTTTTATTGCACAACACCTTATTTCAAAATGGTGTCCTTCGCTCCCTTTATTAAAAAAACTCGGTATGCAAACGCATAAGGAAATTGAGCGAGAAAAGTATGCATTAAAAGCTTTGCGTGGAGATTTTAAAAGTATTAAAAGTAACGTTGATAAAGCATGGGAAGCAGTTAACAAAGAAAAAATGCGCAAAACGATTGGCTTTATGAAAGGTGATGATTATAAACCCGAATAATTGTTTTTAATAATTGTAGAATAAAGTTCTCATAACTACTTTATTTATTCCACACTAAAATGCTATAGTGCCTGATACAGTAGGTTTTTTATTTGGCACTGTTTTTCTATTGATGTTTACATTATTAAAACAATATTTATGAAAACAGTACTAACATACTTATTCCTTGCAGCTATATGTATTCAGGCAAATGCGCAGGATGACAAACGCGGATATTTAACTCTTGGATTTGGTCCATCTATTCCTTTTTCAGATTTCTCAAGCACCAGTACAGGAAACGATGATGCCGGCTATGCAATGGCAGGAGGTAATTTAAATATAACTTTTGCATACAGGCTTGGTAACAATCTAGGCCTTACAGCAATGCTTACTGGTACAAGTAATGTAGTTGATGAAGATGCAATCGCAGCAGATTTCAATGAAAATTATCCGGGTGCCACTTGGACTATTGGTGCAGACCGATGGAGAATTGGTGGATTAATGGTTGGTGGCTTTGCCACATTTCCGGCCAGCGAAAATTTATCATTTGATGTACGCTTATTAGGTGGCGTACTAAATTCTACTATGCCTCAAATAAGGGCAACTGCTGTATCCGGTATTGCCGGTGCAACAGCCACACGCGAAGAGAAAACAGCAGCAGCACCTACCTTCGATTTAGGTTTTATGTTTCGCTATAAAGTCGGAGGCTCGTTATGTTTATTAGCCGGAGCCGATTTTATCGGAGCTAATCCTACATTTAATGATGTAAAAACTACTACTTCTTTTGGATCCTCATCTACTGCTGATATCGATCAGAGTTATAGCACAATGAACATTAATATTGGAATTGGTATTTTATTAAAATAAAGCATTCCTAAATAAAATTTATAATCTAACTATCATGGCAGACACTAAAAATATGAACCGTTCCGATGCAATCAAAAAAATAAAAGATGTAGCAGAAGATATTAGTATATGTATGTTTTGCACACATACCGAGGGAATACCTTTTGAAACAAGACCAATGGGAACGCGAAAAGTAGACGAAGATGGGAGTATCTGGTTTCTAAGCTCGGATAATTTTTCTAAAAAAATAGAAAATATGCATGACGATAAAGTGCAGCTTATTTATTCAAAACCTTCACAAACCTATTTCTTAAGCATATTTGGGCACGCGGAAGTAATAAAGGATTTTCTCAAAATAGAAAAGCTTGGTAACAATTTAATTAAAGCATTGCTTCCCGAGGAGAAAAGAAATCCCAACCTTACGTTTATAAGAATTACACCTGAGCATGCAAATTTTTGGGATACAAAAAACGGAAAAATGCTTTCGCTGTTGTAAACAAAAAATGCTTTCGTTTAATAAACCTTGTTTATGGATACATTAACTGCAAAACCCACTCTTAGAATGGCTGTGTTTTTAGCTATAATACTCAATGTATTTTTCAACCTGTTTTATAATAAGCTATTTTCTGAACTCCTGACCATTCAGGAAGTATCACAATTGCATTATAACTTCTTTACTCCGGCACCATATACCTTTATAATTTGGGGTGTTATTTACATAACTTTTATTGATTATGGCTTTTACCAATTGCTTGCCGCACAAAGAAATTTAGCAGTATTAAACCTATTGGCTTGGCCAATGATTATTGCCAATATATTGTGTTCAGTATGGCTTGTTTTATTTGCTTCTAATCAAATTACCGGAAGCTTAGTGCTTATCATTATGATTCTGGTTTGTGCTATGTTTTTGTTTTTCATAGCAGAAAAATACCGGGCTTCATATACGTGGTTTCTTTTTCCCTTTAGTCTTTTCTTTGGTTGGATATCAGTTGCTACTATTGCAAATTTTTCAACCTGGTTAGCAGCAATGAATTGGGACGGGGGCACGCTAGGCCTTTCTACTTGGACAATAATAATGATGGTACTTGCTGTTGTGGCAGCACTTGTAATAAGCATCCGTTTTAAAAACTGGGTGTATCCATTGGTAATTACTTGGGCTATTACTGGTATATCAATAGCTAACATTTCTATCAATCCTATTGTATCCTATTCAGCAGTTCTATTAGTTGTTATATTATTGGCTTGGCTTGTTGCCTATTTTAGTTTAGAGGCATTCAGAAAAAGCAATATCACATAAGAACAACATACTATAATAAATCAAAAGTTTTATTAGTGCTTACTTTACTTAAAAAGAGTAAGGAGGAGTAAGGTTTACATGAGTTACTTATTCTATAAAACAAGCACAACAATTGAAGCAAAAACGCTTCGGTAAACTTTACTCCTCCTTTATATATATATACTTTATAAGAGAATTGATACTTAAACTATATAAAAAACATGCCAATCGTTTTTTGCAATATTTTTGGGTATTCTTTACAAAGGAATGTGTATTATTTTCCTCTGCTGTGGGATAAATTCAACACAAGCTAAGCTGATATATGGGGAATAAGCACTCTTTACCCGATGGCATATTAGTTGTATTTCTGTAGGTATATATAAACCTTAATTCAAACAATTATGAGCACAATAACAGATAAAGCAGTAAGGGTTATTAAAGACCTTATTATCATAAACAACGATAGATATGAAGGTTATAACACTGCAGCTACAGAAACAAACGACTTGGACTTGAAAACAATGTTTGAGCGTTTCAGTAATCAAAGCAATCAGTTTAACTCGGAACTACGCAGTTTTATTCCCAGAGAAGAATCACCAGATGGAGAAACAACAACTTCGGGAAAGTTATATCGTGTATGGATGGACGTTCGTGCAGCGATTACTGCTAATGACAGAAAAGCGGTTCTCTCTTCATGTGAATTTGGCGAAGATGTAGCATTGGCTTCTTACAAATCAGCACTGAAGGAAGAAGAACTGTCGGAAGATATTATAGATACTATTTCAAAACATAAGAATGCATTGCAAGAAGCACACAATACTGTGAAAGCAATGAGAGATAGTGCTTAGCAATATTCCTTACTAAAACGTAAAAGGTTACAGAATATATTTCTGCCACCTTTTTTATGTTAAAAATGAAATAATAAACTCTGATCCTTTTTGTTCAGAGCTTACCTCTATTTTTCCCTTATGTCCTAAAATAATATTTTGGGCAGATGCCAGACCAAGTCCCGATCCTTTTTCTTTAGAAGTAAAAAAAGGCTCAAATAATTTGTCCATGATTTCAGGAGGAATACCCGTCCCGTTATCTTTTATCCGCACCCTTATATGATTAGGTAGCTTTTCTGTTTTTATGGTAATGGTTGCTTCCGGGTTTTCTTCTAAAACCTCAATGGCATTGATAATAATATTTACGAAAGCAATTTTTAATTTCTCTGCATCAACAGGAAGCTGAATAACAGGATGTGAATATTCTTCAATAATTTTAACCGATTGCAGGCTCAATCTATCTTCCACCAGTTTTAACGTATCCTTTACAATGTCTATCAGGTTGCATTCTTCTAATACTATATCGCCAAACCTTGTGGAATCCATTAAGTTTACAACCAATTGGTTAATGCGTTTACTGTTTCTTGTAATAATTTCCAGATACGAGTTAAACTCTTCGTTTTCCGGAAGAAGTTCTTTCATTTGTTCTGCACATAATAAAATATTGGTAAGCGGATTTTTTACTTCGTGCGCTATCATTCTTGCTATTCTATCCGTACTTACAATTTTGTTAATGGTGTTCTGGTAGTTTTCATTCTCTTTGATGATACGCGTATTATTAGCGCTTTCAATGGTATACCTTACTGCTCTTTCAATGGTTGATGCATCAAAAGTACCTTTAACAAGATAATCCGAAGCGCCCAGTTTCATGGCCTCCATATCAATGCTTGTACTGCCTTTACCGGTAAGTAATATAACAGGTATAAAAGCATCTTTTTCCTTTACTCTTTTCAATACTTCAATACCACTCGTAGTGCCCAGTAAATAATCTGTAATTACTAAATCAAAAGTACCTTCACTAATGTGCGTAAGAAAATTATTATAGTTAACGGCCCAGGTAATTTCATAAGGTAAAAAAGTATCCGACAAGTAATCTTTGATAATCATGTAATCATCTTCATCATCCTCAACCAGCAATATTTTTATTAGTTCTTTCGCATCCATGCTATACAATGTTTGTTTTTGGCAAATACACATTAAACTCCGAACCCTTACCTACTTCGCTGTTTACAGTTATATATCCCTGGTGGTTTTCTACAATTTTTTTGCAAATACTTAATCCTATTCCTGTTCCTTCATACTCGCTTCGTCCATGTAAGCGTTGAAAAATAATAAATATTTTCTCACTAAACTCTTCGCTGAAACCTATCCCATTATCACGAATGGTAATTTTATAGTAAATGGAGTAATCAGGCATTCCTGGTAATTCCTGTCTGCTTTTTTCATCGGCAATTGTGCAAAATATTTCTATTATCGGTATCTTACTTGATTCAGTAAATTTGATTGCATTGCTTATCAGGTTTTGGAATAGTCTTACCAGTTGTGTTTGATCGCCATATATGTCAGGAAGCCCATTGTGCTGAATTATTTTTGCATGACTTTTTTTAATCTGAACCTCCAGATTCTCTTTCGTCATATCCATTACTTTTTTGAGCGAAACCGGAACCATTTCTATATCTCCTTTGGTAATCCTCGAAAAATTTAACAAATCATCAATCAATATGCGCATTCTTTCAGCAGCATGAATAGTTCTGCCTAAATAATCTTTTACCGAAGGATCAATAATGGAAGAAAACTTATGTGCAATACGCTCATTAAAAGTAATAATTTTTCGTAATGGTTCCTGCAAATCGTGTGAGGCTATGTATGCAAACTGTTCCAATTCTTTATTGCTTGCATCCAGCTTATTTACTTTATCCCTCAACATTTTTTGAGAGAGCAATAATTCCTGCTCTATTTTAGATTTTAGTTTGTATTCCTGTATTAAGATTAAGGAGGCCGAAAAAATAAAAATACTTGAAAGTATAATGGAAATAATAATTGCCATTGTTGTTTTATCATCTAAAAGTCTGGATTGTACCAGTCGCTGTTTCATCAGTACTTCCTCTACCTCTTTCATCTGCCTTATTTTTGATAGGATTTCCGTCATCATCAACTTCCCCACCATTAAATTTTCTGTTTGGGCGTTTACTAAGTTCTGTTCCAGTGTTTTTAGCCTTTTGTCAATGAGGCTGCGTAAATTCTGAGCATTGATTAATTGTTGGTTATAATCACAAACCAACATTTCCAACTGGCGTACATATAAATGGAGTTCTGTATTAAGTCTTTCATAAGGTTCCAAAAAAGCCTTTTCCTTAGTAATAATGTATCCGCGTTGTGCACTCTCCAATTCGTTTGTACGTGAATAAATCTGCTCTAGCTTAACAATAACTTCAGCCGAGTGTGTTACGCTTTGAAAAGCCTTTTGGTTTCGCTTATTGATATAAAATACAAAATAGAGAATAACGAATAAAATGGTAACTGAAACAGTTAAACTGAATTTGACTTGTTGAAGTTTTTTAAGTTTTAACATCTTTAGTTGATTAATAGCAGTAACATACTAATTCTTTTTCTTACGAAATATACCTAAAATAAATTTCTTCTCAGGTTGTTTAACGTTATAAATATTAACAGTGTGGTCAATAGACGGTTTCAATGCTTCGATAAAAGCATTTTTGAGTATAGATATAATGGCATCCCAGACTTGTACTTCAGGTTTTGTAAATTTTCCTTCAACAGGAATTTTTGTAGCAAACACTTCTTTAGGTTGGTTCTGAAGAATTTCTGCAGTACTTCCAACAAATGCTTCCCATGCTATTTGTAAAACGCCTCCTTCTTCTTTGTTAAACTGAACAATATCCAGGTCTTTGATTAAAGGTTTTACATATCCTTTAAAGCCATTGTCTTTAGCAGCAAACTCCGTATAAACAGACATGTTTCCTTGTTTAAGGTCAAAGTTTGCATAGGCAGTAAAAAACGGATTAAAGTTAACCAGATTTGTTTTGGTTAACGTTCCATCCAAATCAAAAGTAGGAACTTTGTTTAATGGATCTAGCCTTACATGTATATCCATATTACCGTTATATAAGTTTCCACTCATATCAATAGAAGCAGGTAATTGATTTTTTTGTTGCGATTCATTGGTGAGTCCTATACCTAAAATATGTACTTGGGTAAGCGGAATATCTACCAACGGTTTACTGTTTATATCTACATAATGAATCTGGCCTTTTTCAACCAAAAAACGATTGATACGTAAGGGCATAAAATCCTTTAGCAAGTTTATAAAATTAGTAGTGTCTTTATCAGCTTTTTTACCAATGGTTTTATTTAAAGTATATTTAATAATTGGTCCCTCAAACTCTACTTCTCCTACAATTTTCTGTTTAAAAAGGGCTTTCCACTCAACAGAAAGATCAATTCTGGAGCAGCTAAAAAAATCAATGCGCTCTTTTCTCGAAGGGTCTATTTTGTCAATATAAATATCTTTCATAACATAGGCACCCCTATACAAAGCTATGTCTATATCTTGTATATGGCCATAATATCCATCCAACCGGGCTAATTTCTTATTGGCAAAATGCAATACTATATATGGCAAAGCAATGCGTACCAATACCAATAAAACGAGTACTCCCAAAAATATTTTGAGCGTAATTTTCTTCTTACGTGTTTTTTGTTCCCACATAACTTTTATTTTTTATTCCTTCTATGGGTAACAATCATGCCATATCAAAAGCAGGAATGTTTTTTGTAAATAATAGGTATGAAATTAAAAGAAAATACGCTTACTTTTTTTAAACTGATGAAGACTGTTGTGGTCGAATCAATAGACGATAATATTCTGAAACTTTCAGCAGCACTGGCCTATTACACCATATTTTCTTTGGTTCCTATGTTAATCATTATCATTTGGATTTCAGGAATATTTTATGACCCCTCGCTGGTTCAGGGAGAAGTACTTACACGCATGAACCAGCTATTAGGTCCGGAAGCTGTTAAGCAAATACAGGAAGTAATAATAAATACAAAATTTGATCAGGGTTCCGCTTGGGCAAAGACCTTAAGCATTGTAACACTTATTCTTACAGCTACAGGTATTTTTACAGAAATTCAGGATTCCATCAACACCATTTGGGGATTGAAAGCAAAGCCCAATAAAGGATTTCTTAAATTAATTTTTAACAGGCTCACATCATTCTCATTGCTTATTTCAGTAGGTTTTGTGTTGATAGTGTCCTTGCTTATCAATGCTTTAATTTCCGAGTTTACCAATAGAGTACAATACTATTTTCCTGATATTCCCGTAGTCCTTTTTTATATAATCAATCAGGTTATAATCTTTTCCGTGTTAACCTTTTTGTTTGGTACTATTTTCAAAGTATTACCCGATGCAAAAATTAGGTGGAAAGATGTATTAGGAGGGGCTATTATTACTTCCATTTTTTTTATGGGAGGCAAATATTTAATCGGATTTTATTTAGAAGAAAATGCAACAATAACAGCATATGGTTCAGCAGGATCCGTTATTGTTATTCTTTTATGGGTTTATTTTTCAGCAGTCATTTTATTCTTTGGAGCAGAGTTTACACAGGTGTATCTTAAACTAAAAGGCCAAAATATTGAGCCCGATAAATATGCTATTTGGGTAAATGAAACGGCCATTCCAATCAGTTCCAATACAGAAGTGGCTAAGGAAAAAATTCCCCACTAATTGTGGAAGTATTTCCACAAATTTTAATCAGGCCCTCCGTAAAGCGTAGTTATTATTATATAAAAGCTTAATGGCACAATAATTTCAATTATGCTTTCCATAAAACAAACTATTATGAGTAATCTACTTTATATTATTGCCGTAATCTTAGTATTGGCTTGGGCAGTCGGCTTCTTCGCTTATAGTGTAGGAAGCATCATTCATCTTCTTCTTGTGATTGCTGTAATAGCAGTCTTATTACGCTTAATAAGAGGTAAGGATGTTTTGTAAACTAAATAATCAACCAGTTAAATTTACTTACTAAATACTAAACATCATGAACGATTCATTTAAAACCACACTTGCATTTATTGGCGGAGCCGCCATAGGTGCTGCCTTGGGAATTTTATTAGCTCCCGAAAAAGGATCAGACACCCGCAAAAGAATCCTTTCACGTGCTCAGGGTTTTGCGGATGATATAACAGAAGCAGTAAAAGAAAAATACGCTAGTCTTATCAATAAAACAGATGAGTTAATGGCACAAGCAGAAGATGAATTATCATCTGCAACAAAAATGTAAGCTTAACACGTTATCTAATTACATTGATAAATGAAAGAATACCTTCTTTTTGGAGGGTATTCTTATTGCTATTTACAAGTGTAGGTATAGTGCTTTTGGCCCATATAAAATATTGGTAATACGTAATGTAAAATAAGTATTTGTTATTTTTAATTAATTTAGTTTTGTTTAAATGAAATAAACCCAATGACCGGAATAAAAAAAATACTCGTTATAAATGATGAAAGTGATACCAATATGTTGATGTCAATAGCATTAAAAAATAAAGGGTATAAGATTGAAAATGCTAAGGGTTTAGGAGAAGGGAAGGCTATATTTGAAGAGTTGAAACCGGAACTCCTTTTTTTAGACATTAATCTTCCTGATGGAAACGGGTTAAACCATATTTGTTATTTTAAAGAAAACTTACCCCTTGTAAAAATTTGCGTTATAAGTGCCAATGATGATATTTACAAAGCATATGATTATCATGCGGATGGAATTTTAATTAAGCCTTTTTCGCTGGCACAAATTATTGAAAAAACAAAAGAGTTAATAGGTGAATAATTATGCAGAATATACTAGTAATTGATGATGATATTGACATGTGTCATTTGCTTGACAGATTCCTTACCAAGAACGGATTTTCTGTTCAGGCAGCATACTCCAGAGAAAATGCTTTTTCATTAATTGAAAAAAACAATTATGATGTGGTATTATCAGATTTCCGTTTAGGAAATACAGATGGAAGGGAGATTCTTCACAAAGTAAAAGAGAAAGATCCCTCTACTCAGGTAATTATTATTACCGGGTATTCTGATATAAAAGTGGCAGTAGATGTAATTAAACAAGGAGCGTTTGACTATATCACTAAACCACTTCTTCCCGATGAGATTTTATTGCTCGTTAAAAAGGCTATTGCTAAAAAAGAAAATGGAGGCGATAGTCCCGATCAGGATTCATCAGAAAACAAAAAGAAGAAAAAAAGAGAGCTTACTGATGGTAACTTTATAAAGGGTGTAAGTCCTGAAGCAAAAGAGATTGAAAAACAAATTGCACTGGTAGCACCGACAAATTACAGCGTTATTATTTATGGCGAAAGTGGAACAGGAAAAGAATCTGTAGCGCAGGCAATTCATAACAATAGCCAAAGGAAAAACATGCCTTTTGTAAGCATTGATTGTGGAGCTTTGACCAAAGAACTTGCCGGCAGCGAATTGTTTGGTCACGAAAAGGGAGCATTTACAGGAGCTTTGTCTCAAAAAATTGGTCACTTTGAAATGGCCAATGGAGGAACCGTATTTTTGGATGAGATTTCCAATCTTCCATACGATACACAAATTGCTTTATTGCGTGTAGTACAGGAAAGAAAACTACGCCATGTAGGAGGCACAAGGGAAATAGATATAGATGTAAGAATACTTGTTGCTTCCAATGAAAAACTAACAGAGATGAGTTCTCGTGGAAAGTTTAGAGAAGATCTTTACCATAGATTTAACGAATTTAGCATTCATCTTTATCCGTTACGTGAACGAGGCAAAGACATTGAGTTATTTGCAAACCATTTTCTGAAACTAGCCGCAGCCGATTTAGGAAAAGAGATAAAAGGCTTTTCTGCGGAAGTAGTAGATGTTTTCAGGAACTACCGATGGCCGGGTAACTTAAGAGAAATGCACAATGTAATTAAACGTGTGGCCTTGCTAACAGACGGGAACGAAGTTCAATTGAACTCTTTACCGCATGAAATATCTTTTCAGGATAAATTTTCTTTTAACCTGGAAGCTACTAATCAGGATGACCAACTTGGGAGTGCTGAAAGGCCTGCAAAAAGCGATTTAAAATCAATTGCATTGAGTGCAGAATACAAAACAATTGTAGAAGTACTGAAGCAAGTAAATTATAACAAATCAAAAGCAGCAAAGGCTTTAGATATTGATAGGAAAACCTTGTACAATAAATTAAAACAATACCAGTTATTATAAAGCAAAACGCGGGCCTTTAAAAGGTTCGCGTTTTTTGTTATAGCGTTTTATTAAGTTTGTAATAAACACTGAAACCAATAACCAGTAAGTTAATAATAAGTGAAGCCAGGTTCGTTGCTATGATAGGTAAATCTTCTTTTATTACTCCATACCATATCCATAATCCAATGCCTATAAAAAGTACCAGCAACATGGTAATAGAAATATCATTTGCTTTTTCTCTTTAATAATTTTTACCAATTGAGGCACTAATGAAAAGCGGTAAATACTCCTGCAACTATCCCAATGTATTCAGCTTTTATATCCATCAGTTTTTAAACTTTATATAACCAATTTTTGTTGTATTATTTATATAAAGATTCTCAAATACCACACCTCGTTTTTATAGAATAAACGAGGATACCATCGGTTTTTAATTTTGCTGAAAATCGTGAAGAATGTAATTAAAACAGATGCGAGCAGGCGCTTAAACGCTTTTTGCAAAAATCATTCCAGTTGAATATAAGGCGTATTTGGGGAATTGATTCCACAATTTTTGTTAAAAAAGAGTCATCATTTGTATAATAGCAAATCTTCCTATTGCTTTGTGTGTAACAGTTCAAAATAGCATCAAATTCCATTTATACTTTATCACTGTTTTCATCCTAATCATTTAAAAAAATGGCTACCAAAAAAGAAGAATCTAGCAGTTCAACAAACGGACATGTTGAAGTTGTAACCCCGGCAAAAGGGAAACGAAATAGTAAGCTGACAAAAGATATTTTTACAGATAAAGAATTGGTTGACTTACCCGATGCGATGATAAACGATAGAGAGTTACTTCGTATACTTACCGAAGTAAAAAATGGAAACTTTAGTGTACGACTACCTATTGACCAAACAGGCTTAAGTGGTAAAATTTGTGATACGCTGAATGAAATTATTTCGCTCAACGAAAAGATGATGGATGAGTTTACCTATGCCGGTAATACAATTGGTAAACAAGGTAAGCTTACACAACGTATACAATTGCCCGCAGCCAAAGGTTCATGGACAAAAGGTATTGAGTCACTCAATACACTTATTTCCGATTTGGTGCATCCTACTATTGAAATTGCGCACGTAATCAGTTCGGTGGCAAAGGGAAATCTTTCACAAGAAATGCCGCAGGAAATTGGCGGACATACACTACAAGGAGAGTTTGCCAGAATTGCCAAAGAGGTAAATGACATGGTAAAACAGTTAAACTTATTCTCGATGGAGGTAACGCGTGTGGCAAGGGAAGTAGGTTCGGAAGGAAAACTCGGAGGACAGGCAAAAGTAAAAGGGGTTGCGGGTGTATGGAAAGATTTAACAGACTCGGTAAACCAAATGGGAAGTAACCTTACTGCACAAGTAAGGAATATTGCGGAGGTAACAACAGCGGTAGCGAAAGGCGATTTATCTAAAAAAATTACGGTGGATGTAAAAGGAGAAATCCTTGAACTAAAAAATACCATCAATACGATGGTGGATCAGCTGAACTCTTTTTCTTCGGAGGTAACACGTGTGGCGTTGGAAGTAGGAACAGAAGGAAAACTAGGTGGGCAAGCACAAGTAAAAGGAGTTGCGGGAACTTGGAAGGATTTAACAGATTCGGTAAACCAAATGGCTTCGAACTTAACGGGTCAGGTAAGGAATATTGCGGAGGTAACAACGGCTGTGGCCAAAGGCGATTTATCACGACAAATTACGGTGGATGTAAAAGGAGAAATCCTTGAGTTAAAAAACACAATTAACACGATGGTGGATCAGCTGAATTCATTCTCTTCAGAGGTAACACGTGTGGCAAGGGAAGTAGGTTCGGAAGGAAAACTCGGAGGGCAGGCAAAAGTAAAAGGTGTGGGTGGGGTATGGAAAGACTTAACAGATTCAGTAAACCAAATGGGAAGTAACCTTACTGCACAGGTAAGGAATATTGCAGAGGTAACAACAGCCGTAGCGAAGGGTGACTTATCGCGTAAAATAACGGTGGATGTAAAAGGAGAAATTTTAGAGTTGAAAAACACCATTAATACGATGGTGGATCAGTTGAACTCATTTTCATCGGAGGTAACACGTGTGGCGCTGGAGGTAGGAACAGAAGGAAAACTCGGAGGGCAGGCACATGTAAAAGGTGTTGCGGGAACATGGAAAGATTTAACAGACAGTGTGAATGGTATGGCCTCGAACTTAACGGGCCAGGTAAGGAATATTGCGGAAGTAACAACGGCCGTAGCGAAAGGAGATTTGTCGCGTAAAATTACAGTGGATGTAAAAGGAGAAATCCTTGAGTTAAAAAATACGATTAACACGATGGTGGATCAGTTGAACTCATTTGGTTCAGAGGTAACGCGTGTGGCACGTGAGGTAGGTTCGGAAGGGAAATTGGGTGGACAAGCAGATGTACCAGGTGTTGCCGGAACATGGAAAGATTTAACGGATTCAGTAAATAAAATGGCTTCCAATTTAACGGGCCAGGTAAGGAACATTGCAGAGGTAACAACAGCCGTAGCGAGGGGTGACTTATCGCGTAAAATTACAGTGGATGTTCAGGGCGAAATTTTGGAGTTGAAAATTACCATTAATACCATGGTGGATCAGTTGAACTCATTTGGTTCGGAGGTAACACGTGTGGCACGTGAGGTAGGTTCAGAAGGAAAATTAGGTGGACAGGCTACGGTGGAAGGAGTTGGTGGTGTATGGAAAGATTTAACAGACTCTGTAAACCAAATGGGAAGTAACTTAACTTCTCAGGTAAGGAATATTGCCGAAGTAACAACTGCTGTGGCAAAAGGAGATTTATCGCGTAAAATTACGGTGGATGTTCGCGGGGAAATTTTGGAGTTGAAAAATACCATCAACACAATGGTGGATCAGTTAAATGCATTTGGTTCGGAGGTAACGCGTGTGGCACGTGAGGTAGGTTCGGAAGGAAAGTTAGGTGGGCAGGCAGACGTACCGGGTGTAGCAGGAACCTGGAAAGATTTAACGGACTCCGTAAATAAAATGGCATCCAATCTTACCTCACAGGTAAGGAATATTGCAGAGGTAACAACAGCTGTGGCAAACGGAGATTTGTCGCGTAAAATTACGGTGGATGTTCAGGGCGAAATTTTGGAGTTGAAAAACACCATTAACACCATGGTGGATCAGCTTCGTGGTTTTGCATCAGAAGTAACGCGTGTTGCTCGTGAGGTAGGAACAGATGGAAAACTGGGAGGACAAGCAAACGTGCCAGGAGTAGCAGGAACCTGGAAAGATTTAACGGATTCGGTAAACCAAATGGCGGGTAACCTTACCGATCAGGTGAGGAATATTGCCGAGGTGGCCATTGCGGTGGCGAAAGGTGATATGTCGAAAAAAATTACAGTGGATGTACGCGGAGAAATTCTCCAGTTAAAAGAAACACTGAATACCATGGTGGATCAGTTGCGGGCATTTGCATCAGAGGTAACCAAGGTGGCCCGAGAGGTAGGAACAGATGGTAAGTTAGGAGGATATGCATTTGTACCGGGAGTAGCAGGAACCTGGAAAGATTTAACGGATGGTGTAAACCAAATGACAAGTAATCTTACTGCACAGGTAAGGAATATTGCAGAGGTAACAAAAGCGGTAGCGGGAGGTGACCTTTCAAAAACGGTAACCATTGACGTAAAAGGAGAAATCCTGGATTTGAAAAACACGATTAACACGATGGTGGAGCAGTTAAACTCTTTTGCTTTCGAGGTAACGCGTGTAGCTCGTGAGGTGGGTACAGAAGGAAAATTAGGGGGTCAGGCAGAAGTAAAAGGAGTAGCGGGAACGTGGAAAGATTTAACGGATTCCGTGAACATGATGGCTTCCAATTTAACATCGCAGGTACGTGGTATTGCAAAAGTAGTAACCTCAGTGGCAACCGGAAATCTTCGCCAAAAATTATCGATTAACGCAAAAGGGGAGGTTGCGCAATTAACGGATACAATCAATGAAATGATTGAAACACTTGCGGTATTTGCCGATCAGGTAACAAACGTGGCGCGTGAGGTGGGTGTAGAAGGAAAACTGGGAGGACAAGCAAGTGTGCCGGGTGCTTCGGGCATCTGGAAAAACTTAACAGAAAACGTAAATCAGTTAGCACAAAATTTAACAACGCAGGTACGTGCCATTTCGGATGTGGCATCGGCTGTAACCAAAGGAGATTTAACACGAAACATTAGGGTGGATGCAAAAGGTGAGGTGGAGGCTTTGAAGGATACCATCAACCAGATGATTACCAACTTACGTGAAACCACATTGATTAATCAGGATCAGGATTGGTTGAAATCCAATTTGGCGAAATTTGGTCAGATGTTACAAGGGCAACGTGAGTTGGAAACCGTAACACAAAGGATTCTTTCAGAATTAGCCCAGGTTGTACATGCACATTATGGCGCGTTTTATTTGTTGAAACAAGATGAAGATTTGCAAAGTGTAAGGCTAAAATTATTTGCAGCTTATGCATATAAAGCAGAGAAAAACATTGCCAAAGAATTTGCCATTGGTGAAGGATTAGTTGGTCAGTGTGCTTTGGAAAAAGAACGGATTATTCTTTCAAAAGTTCCTTCTGATTACATCAAAATAAACTCGGCACTGGGTAAAGCAAAACCGGCTAATCTTATTGTGCTTCCGGTATTATTTGAGAACAACGTGAAAGCGGTAATTGAGTTAGCTTCACTGGATGCATTCAGTGAAACACATTTGGACTTTTTAAGTCAGATGACGGAAAGTATCGGGATTGTATTGAACACCATTGAAACCAATTCGCGTACAGAGGAATTGCTTACACAATCACAATCATTGGCAGGGGAGTTAAAAATTCAGCAAGAAGAGTTACGCAGAACAAACGATGAGTTACAAGACAAAGCACTACTCCTTGTTAAACAAAAAAATGAGGTGGAGGCTAAAAACAAAGAGGTAGAAGAAGCAAGGCTTTCATTGGAAGAGAAAGCAGAACAGCTTACATTAACATCTAAATACAAATCAGAGTTCTTGGCAAACATGTCACATGAGTTGCGTACCCCTCTTAACAGTTTGCTCATTCTTGCACAGCAGTTGTACGAAAATGCTGAAGGTAACTTGAATGATAAACAGGTACGCTATGCCAAAACCATTCACTCTTGTGGTGACGATTTAATTCAATTGATTAACGATATTCTCGATTTATCTAAAATCGAATCAGGATTTATCACCACCAATTTCTCTGCTGTTCGCTTTAACGATATTGCCGGATTTGTGGAAACAACCTTTAAGCCTATTGCAGAGGCCAAGCATTTAGGATTTAATATAGACATAGATGGAAACCTTCCAGACATTATGGAAACGGATTTACAGCGCTTGAATCAGATTTTGAAGAACCTATTGTCGAACTCTTTTAAATTTACAGAAAAAGGTGGCGTCAAACTAAAAATATACGAAGCGAAAAAATCATGGAAACCCGGAATACAAGCACTAGATACTGCCAAACAGGTAGTAGCATTTGCCATTAGCGATACCGGAATTGGTATTCCGCAGGAAAAACAAAACATCATTTTCGAAGCTTTCCAGCAAGCAGAAGGTTCAACAAGTAGGAAATATGGCGGGACAGGTTTAGGGCTTTCCATCAGCCGTGGTCTTACCGAGTTATTGGGTGGTACAATCGAATTGGAGAGCACATCAGGACAGGGTAGTATATTTACCTTGTATTTACCGGTCGAAAACACAACAGGTGCTGCGTTAAATGAAAGTACATTAAATACCTTTCAGCAACTGCAACAACTATCTAACGGCAATGGAGACATTGATAATTTATTAAACTCTATTCGTATTACTTCTGAAGGAATAGAATCCAAAGGTTTGGTAAATGAAATGATTAACGATGCCGGTGATGATAGGAACAATATTCAACCCCACGATAAAGTAGTATTGATTGTGGAAGATGATTTACGCTTTGGAAAAATATTGGTGGAGAAGGCACGTCAGGAAAAACTGAAAGCAATTGTTGCGGTGAGTTATATTGAGGTTTTTGATTTTGTGAATCGCTTTTCGCCTATTGCCATTACGCTGGATGTAAAACTTCCGGATACAAGTGGTTGGCGTGTACTTGATTTATTGAGAAACGATTTAAGCTACCGCCATATTCCTATTCACCTTATTTCTGGCGAAGAAAATAGAATATTGGCTTTAAAACGTGGAGCACGCAGTTTCCAATTGAAGCCAATAGAGAATGATTCTTTGAATGAACTTTTTGATGACATCATTAAATTTAATGAGAAAGAAGTGAAGCAATTGCTTGTAGTGGAGGATAACCAATTGGAATCATCACAAATTGCTAAAATTTTAAGAGGAGAAAATATTTTGGTAACCATTGTTTCTTCCGCTAAAAAGGCACTTTCAACAATTAAAAAGCAAAGTTTTGATTGTATTATTTTAGACTATACTTTGCCTGATATGTCGGGTGCCGATTTGGTGAAACAGGTATATGACATCAAAGAAAAAAACACACCAATTATTGTTTACTCTGCCAAAGATTTTAACAAGGCAGAAGTGAACATGCTTAATCAAAATTCAAATACAGTGTTATTGAAAGGTGTAAACTCATTGGAGCATTTGCTGGAAGAAACCGTTTTGCATTTACACATCAACCATAAAAATTTGGCAGCTGAAAAAAGAAAAGTAATTGAGAATATCCGAATGAAAGAAGATATTCTTACCGGCAAAAATATTTTGGTAGTGGATGATGATGTTAGAAATTTATTTGCACTAACAACCGTTTTCGAACGTTTCAATATCAATGTAATTACTGCCGAGAGTGGGAAAGAAGCCATTAATATTCTGAATGAAAATCCTGCTATTAATATGGTGTTGATGGATATTATGATGCCTGAAATGGATGGGTATGAAACCACCCAAAAAATAAGGAGAGAGCATAAAAATACATCCTTACCAATTATTGCTGTAACTGCAAAAGCAATGAAAGGCGATAGGCAAAAATGTATTGAAGCAGGAGCTTCAGATTATATTACCAAACCTTTAAAAATTGATCAGCTATTATCGCTTATGCGCGTATGGTTTTATAAATAAAAATAAATTTGATGCAACAACCCAAAATATTATTAGTTGACGACCGTGAAGACAATTTAATGTCTATTGAAACCCTTTTGGAAACAGAAGGGTATCAATTTACGAAAGCAAATTCGGGTAGGCAGGCATTAAAAATATTGCTTACCGAGTTTGATTTTGCATTGATATTAATGGATGTGAAAATGCCAAGTTTAAGTGGGCTTGAAACGGCTTCGTTGATTTATGAACGCGAAAAGCTGAAGCACATACCCATTATATTTATTACAGCCAATAGTTATGGTGACGAGAATGTTTTTAAAGGATACAGAGCAGGCGCAGTTGATTATATTTATAAACCCATTAAACCTGAATTGCTTCGCGCTAAAGTAGGCGTTTTTATTGACCTGTACCGAAAGAACCATATACTATTGGCTCAGGAGCAAAAATTAATCACTACCAATAAAAACCTGGAAGCCGAAATTAATGAGCGCAAAATTTCAGAAGAAAAAGTAAAAGCTTTAAACCAGCAGTTATTAGAAAGTATTGAACGTTTAGAAACGGCTAACAAAGAGTTGGATCGTTTTGCATTTATGGCATCACACGATTTGCAAGAGCCTTTGAGGAAAATACGAATGTTTAGTGATAGGTTGTTTTCAAAATATGAAGACACGTTTGATGATGAGGCTTTGATGTATATCGACCGCATTCAGAAAGCAGGGGAACGTATGCAAGCGCTTATCAAAGATATTCTTACCTTCTCTAAAATATCACTCGAAAAAGATGCTTTTGAAGACTGCGATTTAAACATAGTTATGGATGAAGTGCTTTCCGATTTGCAATCCATTTCAGAAGCAAAAGGAGCAACCATTCTGGTGGAGAACCTTCCCTCTTTATTTGTAAGCCCTGGATTAATGAGACCGCTTTTTAATAACTTAATAGGTAATGCGCTTAAATATTGTAAGAAAGATATAAACCCGCTTATTAAAATATACGCAGACACGATTACGTTTGAAAGTAAAAAAAGAAGCGGAACACCCGATAAATACTGGCGTATTTATGTGGAGGATAATGGAATTGGCTTTGAACAAAAATATGCGGAACAGATTTTTGGAATGTTTAAAAGGCTGCATTCAGGTTCTGAGTTTGAAGGAACAGGTATTGGCCTAACGCTCTGTAAAAAAATTGTAGAAGAGCACAATGGTTTTATATCAGCTAAAAGCAAGTTCAATGAAGGGTCAACCTTTATCATTTCTTTGCCGTTTGCATTACCTCCCTCAACGGTAAAAAAAGGCGCTTAGGCCAATAAATCTCCTCCATCTATGTGGGAATTTAAATTACCATAAACGTAGATTTTTATCTACACAATATTTGCAAATCATTTATCTCTGATTATAAAAGAACAATTTTACCCCACTTTAAATAAGGAATATTATTTGTAACTGATATGGCAAAACCAATATCATTATGAAAACCAATATTAAAAAATATGCCATTGCTATAGCCTTATTCTTTAGCATTAATGCATCAAATGCACAAGCCGGATTTAGCGGAGGACTAATGGGCGGATTAAGTATGGGAGCCGTTGAAATTAATGACCTTGACCAAGCTTTCTCCAATAATATAAAAGGCGATTTATATGGCTTTGAAGCCGGTTTGTATGCAAAGTTTATGTTAGATCCTTTCTACATTAAACCAATGGCATTATATAATTTCCGCAGTGGCAGTGTAGATTACAATGATGCTTCCAACAACTCGCAACACTCAGATATTACCTTACACAAATTAGAAATTCCGGTATTGCTTGGGCTTCATCTTGTAGGGCCATTAAATATAGAGGCCGGGCCGGTATACAACTATCTTATTTCAGTAACCGACAGGTATAATTCACAAACGGTAGATGTGGGAAGAAATGGTTTAGGTTATCGGTTTGGAGCAAATTTAGAATTAGGAGGGCTTACACTTGGACTTAGTTACCAAGGTGCTGCTTATACTTCCGGTTCAGGAAATGCTTCCTTTTATGAACCATATAAAGTTGTATTAGGTCTTGGAATACGTTTAGGTGGAGCAGGCAATGAGGAATAAATAGCTTAACGACAAATAAATAAAAAGGCCGCTTCATTTGAAGCGGCCTTTTTTGTTTAACTGTAGAGGTTTATTTTTTAAAAATCATTCCTCCAAAAATCACTACCAGTAGCATAAGCACTAGAAATATAAAGAATAATATTTTAGCAATTCCTGCTGCGCCTGCTGCGATATCTGTGAATCCGAATATTGCCGCCACTATGGCGATCAATAAAAATGTTGCTGCCCATTTTAACATAATCGTGAGTATTTAGTTACCCAACTATATTAAAAAATTATGCCAAAAACAGATTTGTTAAACCGGAAGATAAATATCAAAAGAGGTACCACTGTTTATTTTGCTTAAAGCAGTAATATAACCACCATGGTTATCTACTATTTTTTTGCAAATGGCTAAGCCAATTCCATTACCATTGTATTTTTGATAATTGTTTAACCTTTGAAAAATAGTGAAAATTTGAGATGCGAAGGCTTGGTCAAAACCAATTCCGTTGTCTTTAAAATTTAAGTGTAAGTAGCTTTTTGATGCATCCAGTTGTGGTATAGCAGAGATAAGTTCCCCATCAATTATTTTCCCGCTAATAGAAATAACAGGGTCCTTTTCAGAAAATTTCAAGGCATTGCTTATCATATTATAAAAAAGCTGATTCATCTGAATAGGGATAGCTTCTATAATAGGAAGAGCTGATTTTTTAATCACCGCGTTTTTTTGTTTGATGAGTAATTCAAAGTCATCCGTTATCTGATCCAATACCTCTTCAAGGTCTACTTTTTCATGCAAATCATCAGCTTTGCTCAAACGTGAAAAGTTTAGCAGGTCGTTAATCAATAAGGACATACGATTTGCTGAAGCATTAATTTTAGTCAGGTATTCATCCGGTTTAAAACCAGGCTCATTTATCCTTGTCATGATAAGATCAGAAAAGGTTTGAATTTTTCTCAAAGGTTCTTGTAAATCATGGCTCGATACGTAGGCAAATTGTTCAAGACTATCGTTGCTGCGCTCCAACTCTTTGTTTTTTTTCTCTAATTCAGCATTGGCAATTTTTACCTTTTCGGCTGCTTCTAGTATGGTTGAGTTATCATGCCCAATGGCAAGCACGCCATATATTTCCTGAAAATCATTTTTTAACGGGATATAATAGTTTTCAAAATACTTGTTTAACACTTTTGACTGGTAAGAAAAATTTTGAATAGTTTCTCCCTCAAGGGCTTTAAGCAAATCAGCATACATACCTGACTCTATTACTTGAGGAAATGCATCGTTTACCTTTTTACCTACAAGGTCGTTTCTTTTATAAACATCTATTGCTTGTTTATTGAGCGAAACATATCTTAATTCTTTATCAAACACAGCAATAATATCAACAGAAGAATTTAGAATAACTTCTACAAATTCTTTCTGCGATTTAAGTTCTGCATTTTTTCTGAATAACTCAGCAGCTTGGGCATTCAAATGTTCTTCCGCGTTTTTTCGTTCAGTCAAATCGCGGGTTACTTTGGTATAGCCAATAACCTCATTTTCGTTGTTGTGTAAAGCGGTAATAGTAATACTTCCCCAAAAAAAAGTTCCGTCTTTTCGTACACGCCAACCTTCATGTAATGCTCTTCCGTTTTCTCTTGCTTCCTTTAATAATCTATTGGGTAGTCCGCTTATCTGATCCTCTTCTTTGTAAAAAATAGAAAAGTTTTTCCCTACAATTTCGTTTGCAGCGTATCCTTTTATTTTTTGAACACCTTTATTCCAGTTAATAATAACTCCAGTTTGGTCTAACATAAGTATAGCATAGTCCTGAACCTCATCAATCATTTTATGATAACGTTCTTCACTTTCTATAAGGTCAACTGTTTTCTTCTTTAATGCTGTAGTACGTTCTGTTACTCTTTTTTCAAGCTTATCTTCCAGTGCTATGCCCAGTTGTTTTTGGGTGGTAATATCAATTAAAGTGTTTACTGCACCGGTAACATTTCCCTCATTATCAAAAATAGGTTCTGGGTGAGGTACCACAAATCTTCTATCCCCATCCGGACGTTCAATAATAATTTCAACCCCGCTTACTTTTCTTCCTTCTTTTAAAGCAATGGCCATGGGGCACTCATCTGCTGGCATTGATGAACCATCCGGACGAAATATTTTCCATGAACCGCACCAATAGTCTTTTCCTATTTCAGGCTCACGTCCCCATAATTCCACAGCCGCATCGTTATACATATCAATCATCCCATCTCTGTTACAGGTATATACAGCAATAGGCAAACTTGATAACAAGTGTTTGTGTTTTATTTCACTTCTCTGTAATAGCGATCCACTTAATATATCGGAGGCTGGTTCCTTAATGGGCCTTGGTTTCTTTTGCTCCTGGTTCATGTTTGCTGTGCAATGTTCCGTATAATATCAACTGATATTCCGATAGTGAAAATTTAAAATAAAAATTTGAATATAGCTTAAATAATAATGCAAGGCAATCAGGAAAAATAAACACATCCTATTTGTTTGGAGCGTGTGTTTTAACTGATTGGGTCTCGGCTTTTTTTATAATTTTATCAGGCGAAATAACTTCAGGTTTTGGCTTATGCTTTTTGTATGCTGAATTTGCTGTTTTTTTAAGTGGGCTGAAACTTGCCTTCTTCATCTTCATCTCATGCTTACTTCTGGCTTCTTCTACAGAGTGAGAGCTTCTTATATCAGTTGCTTTTTTTGTCATCTCTGCCAGTTCCCGGTAATACTGATGCAGTATGTTTAACTCTTGTTCGGTAAGGTCTTCTACATCAATAATGCGGTTGCTTGCAAAACCATCAGCGGCAACTAATTCATTTAGTTTAACCTGAATTACAATAGAGTCTTTGTTTTGTGTTTTCTGAATAAGAAATACCATCAGAAAAGTAATAATGGTTGTACCTGTATTAATAACAAGTTGCCATGTATCAGAGAAACCAAATAAAGGCCCACTAATTAGCCATGCCAATATAAGGCCTGCCGCACATGCAAATGCAGCGGTACTTCCTGCTGCTTTAGTTGCCACAAAAGCAAACTGCTCAAATGCGTTTTTTTTGAAAACTGTTTTCTGTTTTTTCATAGGATAAGCTCAAAAGGGGATTCAGTAAAAATTCAAAACAGCCTTTATAATTTATAAAAGCCGTTTTGAATTGATTGCTATTTGTATGTACTGTTTGTGGTAGGTTATTTATAGTTTTCTGAGCCGGCAAATGGTTTATTCATTGTTTTAATAGCCATGTATTTTATTTTAAGTCCGGTCAATTTTCTGTTATCCTCTTTTGATATTTTTTTTGCATCATCCAAACGTGAAGCTAAATCTTTTAAGCTTTTCCAGTAGTCATTAATAAGTACCCATTCTTCTTTGCTATAAATTTCTTTTTGGCTGTCTACTGTATTTACAAAGTGTTCAAAAACGCTAACAATATTTGATCCGTTCACATTTGAAAAGTCAGTATGAATATCTGCCGGAACAATAGCGGATTTTAAGGTTTCCACTTTAGCCATCTCTTCTTTTTCTTTACGTTTTATTTGGTAATCGGCTTTAAAAGCTTGCCATTCTGCAACAGTTTCATCATAATTGTTTTTCATTTCCTGGTCCATTTTGTCGGCATGTTTATCCAGTTCAGCTTTTTTTAAGTCGTACTCTTTTTCCATGTCCTCCCATTTTTGGTCCATATATTTTTCAGATGCATCTTTATGTTCTTTTACATAAACTTTAAATTCGGCAATTGATTTTTGGGTTTTTTCTTTTCCGCGATCACTACAGTAAGATAGTGTGAAAAAAGTGGCTAGCATGGCGAATATAAATAATCCATCTTTTGCTTTTTGTAGAAATGCTGTTTTCATGATGTTTTGGTTTAGTGTTAATATTTTCAGCATGGGTACAATCTGTGTGCCCGTACAGTGTTGACTGATTATATAAACATAAAATTTAGCACCAAATCAAGGGAAAGCCCTGTGGGTATTGATTAAATAAATAACTTAATTATAATAAAGGTTTTAAGAGTGCATGATTGCAGCAACAAGAAATGGGTATTTTATCCCTATTATGGGTATTTTTTTCTACAGGGTAGAGAGGCGGTTTACAGTAAAAAGAGCACGTATTAATCAATTTAATACGTGCTCTTTTTTATTAGTTTGCTTTTTATTTAGAAGGCAAATTTTAATCCTAATCCAGGGTCAAGCGCAAAGAAAGCTCCACCATTGGTGTTAATCTCTAAAAAGGGTTTTAAGTCAAAGCTTATAGCAAATGGAATGGGTGTTATTTTATACTCAAGTCCCACAATACCATCTATACCAAGTCCAACTCC
The DNA here is from genome assembly GCA_040388375.1 of Bacteroidota bacterium. Lineage (NCBI taxonomy): Bacteria > Pseudomonadati > Bacteroidota > Bacteroidota bacterium. Next base: position 291,207 of record JAZKBU010000004.1, read on the forward strand.
ACCATCAGAGTAATAATCCCTGTAGTAATAACGGCTTGGGCCGCGGTAACGATCAGATGCTGCTATGTGGCCACCACCACCGTAGTACCAGTTTAAGCCAATGGCCCCTGAGTTTGCGTGTTTTTCGTACAAGCCGGTTATACTAAAAGCATTGCCCCATAATCCTATAATTCCTTCCAGCGCTGCGCCACTGCTGGTAAAATGCTTAATAGTAAGTCCTGAAGTTCCTCCTGCACGTAAGCCAATGGCTGTGCTGTAAGTACTACTATTAATTGATTGTGCACGGCTTATAAAAGGGAACATTAGGGAAATCCATAACCCTAATATTAAAAGATGTTTAGTTTTCATAATAGTTTTATTTTATTGGGTAATTAACCAAAGTACATGCCATAGTACTTTGTATATTTTTTTTTGTAAAAATGCCTCTTCCGTAGAAGAAGCATTTTAAATACCCAGGATTGTTTTCAGCTCCAATTTTGTATTTCAACATTGAATTGAAAAATTGCCTTTGGTATTGTTGTTCTTTTCGCAGAGAAAAGGTCTTTATTTAATAGTGCATTCGATTTTAATCGTAACACCATTTGCTTTAATTTAAATAACATTATCTATGGAATTAGCCAATGGACGTAAGGCTCCTGAAGCAAACATTTCACCACCTATTAAATCAACATCAACCAATTCAAATTTTCATTCTTCGCTGGTATAAGTAATATCCGAAGTAGGTATCAATGTAGCAGAAGTAGTGGCATCGGTTGCGGTAACCAACAGCATTGTACTTAAAAGGCCCATTAATATAATTCCTGATTTCATAGTGTTTTGTAAGTACAAAAAACGAACCAGCCCAACTTTGCTGTTAAAACAAGTTGTTTGTACTATTTTATGTGGAAGGATTTTCAGCATTTGAGTAAAATAGGTGCCACTTTTAAATGGGGAACTACTTAATTTTTTATAACGGATGAGTATAAAAATGTTGTTGCAGTAAACCTGAAAGAGGTAATGAGGTAAGATTGTATAAATGGAATGTGGAATAAAGTTTGTTTTATATTATTTAATAAATAACAACTGATATGAAAAATTTAAGATTAGCCGGGCTACTTATTATGGTAGCAGTCATCCTTGCAGGGCTGGGATGTACAAAAGATTCAAGTGGTTCGTCAGAACAAGGCACTATGGATGTACGCATGACAGACGATGTAGGCTTTTATGATAAAGTGTATATAGATGTTCAGGGGATTAAAGTCAACATAGAAGGAAGAGGATGGGTAGATGTTACCCCAACCCGTACAGGTATTTATAATATTCTGGAACTTAATAATGGTATTGATACACTAATTGCATCTTCTTCTGTTCCTGTTGGAAACGTAACCGAAGTAAGACTAATATTAGGCCCTAATAATACCGTGGTAGTAAACGGAACTACTTGGCCTATGGATGCTCCTTCAGCAGAAGAGTCAGGGTTAAAAATTAAGATTAATCAAGCAGTTACTGCTGGTGCAAAATGTACCATCTGGCTTGATTTCAATGTTCATAAATCTATTGTGGTAAAAGGCAATGGAGGTTTTTCTTTAAAACCGGTTATACGTTGTTTTATTCATAGTTTTACAGGAGCTATTATTGGTGATGTAAACCCGGACAATGTAGCTTATTTTGCTTACGCTGTCCCTGTAAACAATGTAAACGATACCTTCATGACTTTCTTAAGATCGGATGGAACATTTAAATTATGGGGCTTATTACCACGAACCTATAATGTTGGATTAATGACTAAAGAAAAAGCGGATGTAAAAACCATTAATAATGTTTCTGTATCGGCAGGGCAAGAAACAAACCTAGGCCAGATTTCTATTCCTTAAAACATCAAATTTATTTAAAACAAAAAAGGAAGCTATTAGCTTCCTTTTTTGTTTATGCAAGTTGTTATAAATGCGGAATTGTTTCCCCATATAAAGTGGGGAATATTTTTCCTACAGGTATTTGTAATATTAATTAAACCTGTTAAGAAGCGCATAAATACAAAGACATACAGGCCATAAATAAAACTGGCATTATTTTGCATTGTATATAAGTAGTATTTGATAACAGTACTACTAAAAAAGAATTTTCAGAAAACGCTGTTTTTAGTCAGAATATTCCGAACAATCTCTTTCTTTTCTTCGGCTAATCGAAGAAAAACAAATAGTACAAACATCAAAAACCTAAGCCCTCCTTTTAACGGGAGGGCTTTGTATTTTTAATATACCAATGCTTAAATAACAATATTATGGACCTCAGTTTAACAATGCTTTCCTTTGGAATACTTTACCAGGAAAGCCCGGAAAAAAATCCTGAACCACCAGACCCGGAAAAGCAAATCCCTAACAAGCAACCGGAAAGACATATACCTGACGTACCGCAGGAAAATCCTGACCCTACTAAACAACCGGATGAAGATGACCCGGCTAAAATACAACCGCCACCCATTAAAGACCCTGAAAAGGTTTTGCCTTTAACGCTTATTGGGTGGGTGTAAGTTGAAACGGGTATTACATTAGGCAACTTGTATTAACCCCTCACCAACAATAGCAACCACCCTATCGCTTTCAGCAGGCCTAATTACATAGCCTCCGGTAAACAAACCGAATGAAGGAAGGATACATTGTTGTGCTCCGAAATAATGATAAATGCCAATGCTTACAGAATGGGACAAACCAACTATACAGGTTGTTTTGATTTTTATAATTGTTTGGAGTGCTGCAATGAGTTGAATTTTTTTAACAGGAGGCTTTCTTAGTTTTTATCAGCCTACCAAAGGGAGATCAATTTCCTGAAGATACATCTCCTTGTACATAGTAGAATTTCTGAATTTGCCATTGAGCAGTCTCTTAGAGTATAATTTAGAATCTTCCTTAAAATCCTCCTCATTCTCACTTTTGATTTCAGTTTCAGCAATAACAATATTACCTGGATAAACAAAATAGGCCGGAATCACTCTTGAATCATTGATTCCCAGCTCCTCATAAATTTTATTCAGCCTTGTATAACCCGCCAATTGTCGGGCATCAGCAATACTTGGATTACCATTTTGATATCGGGGTTTGTACTTGGCATCCACTATCGCTTTTAAACCCGTGGATGTATTGATAATAAAATCCGGCTCTTGTCCATAAAATTTTTGATGATACTTTACTTCTCCTTCTCCTGAAAACTCTTCTTTCAACTTCTTAAAAACAAACAACTCAAACAGCTTACTCATATCTATCCAGAAAGGTGGGTGCAAACACTTTTCCGCAGAAACACTTCTGGCAATGTTATAATCTCTCAGAGCTAACAACTGATTCCCCAACTGAACAACTCGATTATAGTTCTTGTAAAAAGGGTTGTTTTCTTTATAGATTAAATGTGAAAAAGACTGTTTTCCTACTTGTTGAAATCCACCCTGACAGTAACGCCATATATCAGAGAGACTTTTTCTAATCTCATGTTGGGCCGGAAATTCATCTAGTTCCCGAGGAATTACAGATAAAATATGCTTAATAAACCTGTTTGCTTCAGTATCTACACCAAACTCTTGATATTGGCATACAGTGCTTGTAAGCCTATTCCTAAATACATTTTGTCTGATCTGATGCCCTACTAAGATTTTACCTTTAATTCGGCCCGATAAGTTTTCTTGCCTTTGATAATAAGACTTTTTCAATCCTCGTTTCAGCAAGTCCTTCACTGCAGATAAAAATTGTGCAATGAGAAATGGAGTTAAAAGAGGCTGCATTTTATTCTCGATTTCTATCCAATCATCTTCAAATTTTGTAACAACCAATCCATCCAAATGATCAAAATTTTCTGATTCCTTTAATGCTTCCAAGAGCATTTCAATATAGTTAACTTGGTATTGATCCGTATTGAGTTTTGGTGCCACATATATTGATAAACCTAATCTCGGTAAGCGGTCTAGGCCAATATAATAGGATGTTGAAATCCCACAAGAATAAACGCCCTCTTGTTTACCTAACTGGATGGATACACAATTTTTTTCCAAGTCTCCATTAATACAAATCTGATCCTCCAATATATCGGATGTAAAATAAGTATCCCAATCTGTCAGCTGTTGAAAAACCTTCAGATGATTCTGCTGATAATAATATTCAAAATGTTCAGAGATATTTAGCATTGGCCTACACCCATTAACTTAGTTGGTCGATAATCGCTTTTGCGGATTCTTTCAAAATACCGTCTTTGATATATTCTTCAAGAATGGGTTTGATTTCATATTGGATTCGCAAACTGAAATCGATTGGCTTTTCTTTTATATTATTTCCATTCTCATCCTTTTCGTATTGCTGAATAAAATAAGAATGTCCTAACCAGACATCTTTAGGATCAAAGTCGGTGTTTAAATAATCAGACTTTTCAATTGCGATGGCATTCGCAGAATAATCCATTTCGGGATTAAAGTTCTTGACGAATAAACCTGCAACCACATTAAAGATTTCCGATTTAAAATCATCACCTAACTCTTGTTGTAAATTTTTTGGTAATACCTCCACAAAGGCAAAACGTCTTCTAATGGCATAATCAATATGTCCTACGCTACGGTCCGCAGTATTCATTGTACCAATAATGTAAAGATTGGGAGGTAATACCAATTTATTGGATCCATCAACCTCATATACAGCCTCTACTTCTTCTCCGCGATATTCAAGAGCGTAAATTAACTCACCCAGCACAGATGAAAGATTAGCCCGGTTAATTTCATCGATAATTAATGTGTAGCTTTTCAATGCTTGCCTTTCACCTATTGTTTTCGGGTCAAAAGACTGCTTATTTTCCGTTAAGTGGCTCTTGAATTTCTCTATTAAATTTTGATATAAATAATACATCCCACTTCGCGCAGATTTCGAAAGAGCTTTGTTATCCTTAATCTTTATTGAAGGCGTGGAAAGATACAATCCTATATACCCGTTAATAATATCATTATCCTTAATCAGTACGGAATCCTTTTCGTTGCTATATCGGTTAACCCTTATTGATTTATCTTCTATCGCTATTATTTTAGGCTTAGTTTCACTTTTTATTAAAATCTCACCATGCTTTTCCAATTCCAACTCAAGGATTTCCTTGAATTTCTTGTATTCCGTCCCAACCCAAATTTCCTTAGAGATAAGCTCTGGTGTCTTCTTAAAGTCCAAGAAGCTCTTTAACGCTTCCTCTGCAAATAATCCAATACATTTATTTACACTTTTATATTCAATTTTATCTCCTCTTGATTCAGCAACTATTCCTCTAACAAAATCCTCGTATGTGTAACTGGGATGAAATTGGACAATTTTATATGCTGATTCTGCTAACCGCTTTTTTAGGAAAATAGCCATCCCATTCGCATAAGTATCTGGATTGGAAGACTTCTCTTTAACTACAGTTCTAATTTTATCAAATGTGACGCTATAGGGACCACCGGTATTTATTTGTACTTTGACCGTATTTGCCTCTATGTTTAAAATTTTGAAACTAGATGACCCATCAGGAGTAGGGATACTAAGACCAATCTGAAGATTTGCTGTGATAAATGCATCATCAAGAGATGAGTATTCCAACGTATCTTTTACAAGATCAACCGCCATTTCTTTAGCTAATCTTGTTTTCCCTGTTCCCGGAGGACCTTGGAGGATGATTTGCTTTTTGTAGCTAAGAAGGTTAATAATTTTATTCATCTGATTTTGATAGTTAACTTCTCTATAACATTTATATGAAACAACAGGTGATTGATTCCCTACACTTGGATAGCTAGATTTATAATATTTAAAATCTTGATAATCCTCTGGATTTACGCTTTCAATCTTCCTCGCTAAGTAAACCCAACTTGCCGACTTGTTTCCATCTGAATAGTCTGAGAACTTCTCTTGATACCAATTAATTTGTCCATATAGATTCGACCAGGTAGCCTTATCCAATTCTTGTTGATTTTCCGCAAAATCAATAATCTCAGCAATATACTTTACCTCGTGCTTTGAAGTATAAAACACTCTAAAAAAGCCATCTTCTTCAATACACTGTTTCAGAAGCTTTAGCGTACTTGAGGTGCCAACCGGCTTTTTGTGATTCCATAATACAATAGGTTTACCATTTTCAGAATCACTTATAGCATCTTCTTGCCAACCTGTTGAATCCGGACAGACCAAACCAATTACAGAATCTTTCCATTCTTTTTCGATAGCATAACATATCCGAGTAAGAAAATGAGTGTAATTTTCAGTATTATTAACCGTCAATGTCAGTTCTGAGAAAAACTCTATGAAATCATTCTTAAATGTTACCCCATTAAAAGGCTTCATAAACAAATTTTGAGAAATCTGACTTCTATGATTTTCACTCAACATGGTAAAATGGTCAATAGGGTTTAAAAGATACTCAACGGCATTTTTAACCGAACCATCAACCAAAACTTTTTCAAACTTGTATGTAATGAGTTGTTCAACCCAATTATTCATTCTTACAAAGGCCAATGCTAGAACCCTTGTATCCTCATATTCATTAAACTCATTTTTTCGGTGGGCTTTTGCGTCACAATAGGAAATAACACTAAATATTGCATTCCCAAATGAAAGAATATCTTGAGAGTTTTCAAGGAGTTTTTTTAACTCATGGTAATCCTTTTTCCTTGCAATGAGTAAATTCTTACTCTCATCGTTAACTTCTAACTGCAAAAAGTGCTGAAGGGCATCCTTTGCCTTTTGAAAATAGAATTCAGACGAGTTAGCAATCTTTAGTAAATTAGGATTGCTTATAGCCTCTTCTATTTTTTTTCTCAGAGCAAAATTCATTTAGTAGGCCTCCTACCTTTATACAATGCCCAGTCTTCTGTCACCATTCCGTATTGCTCCTCCACCATTTCCTCAGCCTCACCAACCGTCACCTGTCCATTAATCAACATAGGCAGCAACCAATCCCGTAAGGAAGAGAGTTGTTGGTTTTCTTGTTCATTTATCGAAGGAATTTTTACGCGTGAAATTTCATTAAAGGCCATGATGCATTTGTTTCTATTATGAGCCAGCTAAAGCTCGATATTATTATCACATATTTTGGCGAATATAAAGAAATGGGTAATGTATTTACGCTTCTTTTCTAAACTAGGCTTTGACGAAAGTAAGCCTATACTATGACCCAGACATCTAAAAAGTCAGAATATAGCCCGTAAAAACAATCAGTATTTATGGTGCTTTCAAGAGATCTTGATAAGAAAATAAAACAACCTACTTCCCAATACAAAACTTACTGAAGATATTCTCCAATAAATCATCGGTGGTAATATCGCCTACAATTTCGCCTAAGTGAAATATGGCTTTGCGTATATCAAAAGCCAACAAGTCGCCTGTTTGTTGCATGTCCATACCTGTTAATACATCTTGCAGTGCGGTGGCAGTATTTAACAAAGCTTCGTAGTGACGCATATTGGTAATAATTACATCGTTTTTTACTTCATCGCCACGCACTATTTCTATTAGCTTTTGGTTAAGTGCTGCTAAATTGTTTTTCTGTAAAGTGCTTACAAATATCGGTTTGGCCTGGGTGCCGGTAGCTGTAAAAGTATTTAAAATGGCCTCTTTGTTGCTTTCGCTGAGTAAATCAATTTTATTGGCTACGGGAATAATCACTGCATGGTTGCTAGCCAAAGCGGCTAATTCAGCTTGCAGCTCTTCACAGGTGGTAGTGCTGGAATCGAACAGGTAAATAACTATACCGGCTTTGTTAATGCTTTCAAAGGTGCGTTCTATGCCTATGGTTTCAATGGCATCGTTGGTATGTTTTCTTATACCGGCTGTATCTATCAGCCTGAACAAAATACCATCTATCACAAATGTTTCTTCAATAGTATCGCGCGTGGTCCCTGCTATATCGCTAACAATGGCTCTTTCTTCATTCACCAGCGCATTCAGCAAGGTTGATTTACCGGCATTGGGTTTACCCACAATAACCGTTGGAATACCGTTTTTAATGGCATTGCCATATTTAAACGATTGCAATAATGATTGGACCAGGTGCAAAATATTCTCCACCAGTTCTTTGAGCTGTGGCCTGCTGGCAAACTCTACATCTTCTTCGCCAAAATCTAACTCCAATTCTATTAAAGAAGCAAAGTTGACCAAGCGTTCGCGTAAATCAATTATCTGGCTGGAGAAACCTCCGCGCATCTGGCTCATGGCCGTTTGGTGGCTGGCTTCGCTGTTACTGGCTATTAAATCGGCAACGGCTTCAGCTTGTGTTAAATCAAGCTTTTTATTTAAAAAAGCACGCATGGTAAACTCACCGGGCTTGGCTGAGCGAGCTCCTTTTTTTATTAAGGTTTGTAGTATTTGTTGTTGAATATAAGCGGAACCATGGCAACTAATTTCTACCGTGTTTTCGCCTGTGTACGATTTGGGAGCTACAAATAAGGTGGCCAATACCTCATCTATAATATGTGGTTTTTCGGTATTGCTTTTATCAACTATGCGGCCAAAATGAGCGGTGTGTGTAGCTTGCTTGCTCAGGTTTTTGCCTTCAAAAACTTCATTAACCAAAGTAATGGCATTAGCGCCACTTATACGTATAACACCAATGGCACCAATGCCTTCAGGCGTAGCTAAGGCACAAATGGTATCGTTTAAATCACTTCTTAAATAATTTGTCATGAGGGGGCAAAAATAGCTTTTTTTAGCCAGAGGCTATTAGCCAAAACAATTTAACAATAAAGCCATTCAACAATACTAACCATCCAACACAACCGCTACTTAAACTTCCGGTCCTTAATAACGCCTTTTTGTTTGAGGTAATTAAAGTT